>JAQWKF010000004.1 GCA_029247985.1 Flavobacteriaceae bacterium | reverse complement strand
TTTGGCATAATTTCTTTTTAAAGGGTTTTTGGGATGAATAATTTCCTTACAAATATTCCAAAAAAAATGACCAAATAAAAGCCATACTTTTCCACAATGCCTTTTAGTTTTTAACAAGAACTAAGGCTTTTCCTACAAAAGTGGAAAAATATTCTATTTATAAAGTATTGATTTTCAGGTTCTTATAAGAACCTGTATGGTAAGAGCGTTGACTAACAATTTTTGTTGGCGTCAAATTCTTGTGCGGTCGCATGTAAGGCGTCATACCACGCCTGCCCAAACTTTCGCACCAATGCCGCTTGCACAAATTGATAAAGGGGTTGCTTTAGTGCTGCTCCAAGGGAACAGCCAGGTGCGCATATGGACCATTCGTGGTAGTTGACTGCCACAAATGCGCTGTAGTTTTTCACACGGACGGGATAGAGATGGCATGAGATAGGTTTCTGGAGTTTGGTTGCTTGTTCCTTGTTGGCTTGCTCAATGCCGCACTGCGCAACGCCTTTGCTGTCATAAGCAATATATGCGCATGCCTTGCCGTCAATCAGGGGGGTTTCCCACTCCTCAAATGCGTTCTGTGTGGCCACGCCCTGTGCCTCAATGGCCGCTATGCCTTCTTTTGTCAGAAAGGGCTTAAGAGTTGTCCAGTGTTCTTTGAGCCGGCTTATCTCTTCTGCTTCTAGCGGTGCCCCTGCTTCGCCCTCCACACAACATGCCCCTTTGCACGCTGTTAAATCGCAGCTAAAGGACTGCTCAAAAAGCGTTTCTGAAACTAGTGTTTTGCCCAATTGAAACATACTGCTAAACTACGATTTTGAAACATAAAAAAAGTATCTTTGGACCATGTTTAATGTAAAAGAAATCGTCACCTGCACCATGGTGTTATTTGCTGTCATCGATATTATTGGCAGCATTCCCATTGTTATTGGGCTGCGTCAAAAGGTTGGGCATATTCAGTCCGAGAAAGCCTCTTTGGTTGCTGGGCTAATCATGATTGGATTTTTGTTTTTAGGAGAACAAATTCTAAGTCTTATTGGGATTGACGTCAATTCCTTTGCGGTGGCTGGTGCGCTAATTATTTTCTTTTTAGCGCTAGAAATGATTTTAGGCATACAACTCTACAAAGACGAATCTTCAGAAACAGCGTCTATTGTACCCATTGCATTCCCCATTATTGCGGGTGCAGGAACGCTGACTTCTATCCTTTCGCTGCGTGCTGAATACAACCTGGCCAATCTCATCGTTGCTATTGTAATCAATATTATCATTGTTTATATTGTATTGAAATCTTCCAAGCGCATTGAACGGGTATTAGGCCCTTCTGGCATTGGCGTAGTCCGTAAAATATTTGGAGTGGTACTTATGGCAATTGCCGTAAAGTTATTTGCTGGTAATGTTCAACAATTATTTGTCTAATGAAACCGAGATGCTAACAATAAGTATTAACATACAAAGGGATGATTATTTTTTAACATCAAAGGTTACATGTGACCATTGAAAAACAACAATTATAAACACATGAAAGTACTTATATATATCTTTTTAGTTCTGGCTGCTGGCTTGCTGATTTTTAATTTATTCCACATCGATTTTGAGGAGCCGCTTGAAGGCGAAAGTTTTGCCGCTGTGATAGGCGTTGGGGCAAGTCTCTGTGCTATTGTCTTACTTACCATACTAAAAATAGCCCTTAAGATTAAAGAAAAAATGAAGGGTTAGTCTTACGTCAAAGCAACGACTGCTACGCCTGCTCGTTCTAAAAATTCAATGCCAGAAATGTCTTTGTATGCTTTTGCATACACCACTCTTTTAATGCCTGCTTGATGGATAAGCTTGCTGCATTCTTTGCAAGGCGATAAGGTAATATATAGGGTTGCTCCTGCGCAAGATTGAGTGGAAGAAGCCACTTTCATAATCGCATTTGCCTCGGCGTGTAGCACATACCATTTGGTGTAGTGCGCTTCATCTTCACAAGCATTTTCAAAACCCGTGGGCGTTCCATTGTAACCGTCAGAAATAATCATACGGTCTTTGACAATAAGTGCCCCTACTTGCTTGCGCTGACAATGCGATAGCTTGGCCCACTCCATAGCCATACGCATATAGGCTGTGTCGTAGCGCAATTGTTTCTTTTCGCCTTTGTTCATAGTGCTTTAGTTGCAGTGATTAAAACAGGCACTAAAATACCTATAATTATACTACTGCCTACCAAAAGGCGGTCGCGCTTTGAAACCCTAAAGACATTGCTCAAAATGCTGTTGGCTAGAATAACCAACCCCACAACAAGTAGCTGTGCCAGTTCAATGCCCAGAGTAAAATACAACAACGGGAGGCCTATTGATTTATTCGGAAAAACCATGGAAAAATAACCTGAAAAACCTAGTCCGTGGATAATACCAAAAAAAGCAGCGAGCACAAAAAATGGCAAAGATGGTTTGCGTTCCAAGCTATTATTCCAATACAATGTATGTAGGGCGGTGAGCACTATCGTAATCGGGATCAAAAACTCAATCCAGTTGGAAGAAAAACGGATAATGCCGGCCGATGCCGCCCAAAGAGACAGGGTGTGACCAATGGTAAATGCCGTTACCAATAAAAGCAACAATCGCAATTGCTTAAATACAAATGGCAGCGACATGGCCACCAAAAAAAGCAAGTGATCGTACGCGTTTAAGTCTAAAATATGTTCAAAACCCAATCGTAAATAAAATATAAAATCGTTCATGATGTGCTAAAATCCTCGTTCGTTCTTAATGTCTTCGTATGCTTTTTGAATACGTTGAAATTTTTCTTTTGCGGCCTCCTCTGCGGCTTGCCCTAAGTTACGTACTTTATCTGG
>JAQWKF010000047.1 GCA_029247985.1 Flavobacteriaceae bacterium | reverse complement strand
TATGAAGATTTAGCGCCCTACGGACTATTGCAGTTTGTGCGCTCTGGTCGTATTTCTGTGACCAAATCTCCCATGAATATTAAAGCATTATTAAACAAATTAAACGATTAAAACCAAAGAGATGAGTAACTATTTCAACACATTACCACTAAGAGATCAACTTCACCAACTGGCACAGTGCCGTTTTATGGATGCAGATGAGTTTACCGACGGAATTTCAGCCCTTAAAGACAAGAAAATTGTAATTGTTGGCTGTGGTGCTCAAGGATTAAATCAAGGTTTAAATATGCGCGATTCTGGTCTAAATATCTCCTATGCATTGCGAAATGGTGCTATTGAGCAAAAGCGTGCTTCCTATCAAA
This sequence comes from Flavobacteriaceae bacterium, assembly GCA_029247985.1. Classification (GTDB taxonomy): domain Bacteria; phylum Bacteroidota; class Bacteroidia; order Flavobacteriales; family Flavobacteriaceae; genus UBA7446. The sequence goes on along the minus strand of JAQWKF010000047.1, from coordinate 7,590 downwards.
ATGCTACGTCTAATAACTTTGATGTAGGTTCTTATGAAGAAATGATTCCAGCGGCAGATTTGGTTATCAACCTAACGCCAGATAAAAATCACTCTTCGGTTGTAGAGGCTGTTATGCCCCTGATGAAGAAAGGAGCAACATTCTCCTATTCTCACGGATTTAATATTGTTGAAGAAGGTATGCGCTTCAGAGATGACCTAACGGTAATTATGGTTGCGCCTAAGAGTCCAGGATCTGAAGTTCGTGAAGAATATCTTCGTGGATTTGGTGTGCCAACACTTATTGCCGTTCACGCTGACAATGACCCAGAAGGAAAAGGCTGGGAACAAGCCAAAGCTTATTGCGTAGGTACGGGCGGAGACCGCGCAGGTGTACTACAATCTTCCTTTATTGCTGAGGTAAAATCAGATTTAATGGGCGAGCAAACCATTCTATGTGGAGTATTACAAACAGGGTCTATCTTATGCTTTGATAAAATGGTAGCCCAAGGAATTGATGCCGCTTATGCTTCTAAATTGATTCAATACGGTTGGGAAACCATTACAGAAGCATTAAAACACGGTGGTGTTACCAACATGATGGATCGTTTGTCCAATCCTGCAAAAATTAAAGCTTTTGACCTTTCAGAGGAGTTAAAAGAAATCATGGCTCCATTGTTTCATAAGCACATGGATGATATCATGTCGGGTCACTTTTCTTCGACCATGATGGAAGACTGGGCCAATGATGATAAGAACTTACTAACGTGGCGTGCTGCAACTGCTGAAACAGCTTTTGAAAAAACAGCTCCTACCACTGACGAAATTGATGAGCAAACATTCTTTGACCATGGTACTTTAATGGTTGCCTTTGTGCGTGCTGGTGTAGAATTGGCATTCGATACCATGGTAGCTGCAGGAATTAAAGACGCCTCTGCTTATTATGAGTCGTTGCACGAAACTCCTTTAATCGCCAATACTATTGCACGTAAAAAATTATACGAAATGAATCGTGTGATTTCAGATACAGCAGAATACGGGTGTTATTTGTTTGATCATGCTTGTAAACCACTGTTAACGTCCTTTATGGAGGGTATTGACATTTCTGTTATTGGAACAACCTATTCGCCAGATTCTAATGGCGTTGATAATAAAAAGTTAATTGCCGTTAACGATGCCCTTAGAAATCACCCTGTAGAAAAAATTGGTAAGACATTGCGTGCGTCCATGACGGCCATGAAACGCATCGTGTAGTGAGACCATTATTAGATTTATCGACTATTGAAGCTGCGGCTAAGAGAGTAGGGCAGGCAGCTGTTCCAACTCCTTTGGAGCACAACAAACGGTTGAGTGACTTGTATGATGCCAATATTTTGGTAAAACGGGAAGACTTGCAGCCCGTGCGGTCTTTTAAGATACGAGGGGCGTTTAATAAGATATCTCTTTTAGATACGGAAGCACGTGAAAAAGGGGTTGTTTGCTCAAGTGCTGGAAATCACGCTCAAGGGGTTGCATATGCCTGTAGCTATCATAATATTCAGGGTACTATTTTTATGCCTATTCCTACACCACAACAAAAGGTTTCTCAAGTTGCCATGTTTGGTGGTGATAAAGTGACCATCAAACTGGTTGGGGATACTTATGACGATTGCTATGAGGCAGCTAAAGATTATGTAGCAGAAACAGGCAAAACATTCATTCACCCTTTCGATGATCCTGATGTAATTGCAGGGCAAGCAACGATGGCATTGGAAATTCTAGAACAGGCAACAGCGCCCATAGATTATATTATAGTGCCCATTGGTGGTGGTGGATTGATATCGGGTATTATGAGCGTTTTTAATCAAAAATCACCTCATACTAAGTTTATAGGTGTTGAACCCAAAGGTGCGCCAAGTATGTACCAGTCTTTACAAGAGAAAAAACGGATTCGACTTGACGAGATTGATGTTTTTGTAGATGGTGCAGCAGTTAAAACTATTGGCGAATATGCCTTTGATTATTGTACCCAGTATCTAGAAGATTTACTTTTAGTTGATGAAGGTGAAATTTGCCAAAACATCCTAACCATGTATACGCAAGATGCGATTGTTGTTGAGCCAGCGGGTGCCATGTCAGTGTCCGCACTTTCTCAATTATCAACAGAAATAAAAGGAAAAAACGTGGTTTGTTTGGTATGTGGTGGTAATAATGATATCACACGCATGGCAGAAATCAAAGAACGTGCTTTACTTTTCAGTAATCTTAAGCACTACTTTATTGTACGCTTTCCACAGCGCGCAGGTGCACTTAAAGAGTTTGTGCAAGATATTTTAGGTCCAACAGATGATATTACCTTTTTTGAATACTCCAAAAAAAGCGCACGTGCCCAAGGTCCGGCCGTAGTGGGTATTCAGATAAAATCAGTAGATGACTTTAAGCCATTATTAAATCGAATGAAAGAAAGGCAGTTTTTTGGAGATTATTTAAATAATAAGCCTGATTTATTTCAATTTTTGATTTAGTTTTGTATTGCTTTGAAAAATAAAATATGAACATACCAGCACAATTTGCTATTGATGCACCTTTCCATCACAACAGTTTTTTAATTAACGGAGAAATCACCCTTTGGGACGGCCCAACTGCTGATGTCTTCTCTTCCATTCACACACCAAACAGCGATGGTGCACTTGCGCCAACTCATTTAGGCTCTGTGCCAGACATGAACGCTGCACACGCTCTTAAAGCGCTTGAAGCTGCTTCAAATGCCTTTGATAAAGGAAAAGGAGTTTGGCCAACAATGAAAGTGGCAGATCGTATTGCTTGTATGGAGCGCTTTGTTACGCTTATGAAGCAAGAGCGAGATAAGGTAGTAAAGTTGTTGATGTGGGAGATTGGTAAAAATCTAAACGATTCAGAAAAAGAATTTGATCGGACGGTAGACTATATTGTCGATACTATTAACGAGTATAAAGACATAGACCGTGATAGTGCCAAGTTTCACAATCACGGAGGCGTTTTTGCTCACATTCGACGTGGCCCCATAGGAGTGGTGTTGTGTCTAGGACCATATAACTACCCTTTAAACGAAACTTTTGCGTTGCTTATCCCAGCCATAATTATGGGAAATACAGCCATATTCAAACCTGCCAAGCACGGGGTTTTACTTATTGCGCCGCTACTACAAGCCTTTAAAGAGAGTTTCCCTCCGGGTGTAGTGAATATTGTATTTGGTCGTGGAAGAACCATTGCTACGCCTATTATGAAAACAGGTAAAATAGACGTACTGGCACTTATCGGACATAGTTCTTCTGCTATGTCATTACAAGACTTGCACCCCAAAAAAAGCAGGTTACGCTTGGTGTTGGGTCTTGAAGCAAAGAACCCAGCTATTATTTTGCCAGATGCAGATTTGGAGAAAACAGTACAGGAATGTGTAGCTGGCACCTTGTCTTTTAATGGCCAACGCTGTACAGCACTTAAGGTTTTGTATGTACACGAGTCTATCAAGGAAGCATTCTTAGCTAAATTTGTGGCAGCAGTTGATGCATTACAACTGGGTATGCCATGGGAGAATACATTGCTTACACCATTGCCCGAACCCAACAAGCCCGCCTATATTCAAGAGTTGATTGATGATGCTACGGCAAAAGGAGCCCAAGTCCTCAACCCTAGGGGCGGCAAACGTACAGAAAACTTCATTTTCCCAGCCATTCTATACCCTGTATCACGTGATATGCGTGCATATGAGGAAGAACAGTTTGGGCCCGTAATCCCGGTGATGTCATTTACTGATATTGATACGCCTTTAGACGATATGGCTGCTTCTTCTTACGGGCAGCAAGTGAGTTTGTTTGGCAAAGATGTCGATAAATTGGGACCGCTAATTGATACTTTGGCTAACCTTGTGTGTCGTGTGAATCTTAACAGCTCATGTCAGCGAGGACCAGATGTGTATCCTTTTACGGGTAGGAAAGATTCTGCTGTAAGTACACTAAGCGTGCGAGATGCATTGCGCTCTTTTTCCATCAGAACTTTTGTAGCTACAAAAGACACAGAAAGCAATAAAGAGATATTACGAGAACTGTTAGATACGCATAAGTCTAACTTTATCTCGACGGATTATATGCTGTAATTAATTGTTCAGCATTACAGGCATGACCAGCATGGTAACTTGCTCTCCTTCGTCCAACCCATCTACAGGTGTAATGATTCCCGCTCTATTGGGGAGTGAAAGCTCCAATTGAATTTCATCAGAACTTAAGTTGCTTAACATTTCTGTGAGGAAACGCGCATTAAAGCCTATTTGCATATCATCCCCTTGGAAAGAGCACGTAAGGCGTTCTTCCGCTTTGTTGCTGTAGTCAATGTCTTCAGCAGAAATATGAAGCTCTGCACCCGCTATACGCAAACGGATTTGATGTGTTGTTTTGTTTGAAAAGATACTTACCCTTTTGACGGTGTTCAGAAGCTGCACACGGTTAATGCTCATCACATTGGGGTTCTCTTTCGGAATTACAGCTTCGTAATTCGGATATTTTCCATCTATAAGTCTGCATACTACTACGGTGTCATCAAAAGAAAACTGAACATTACTGTTGTTGTAATTAACCGTCACATCCTCTTCGCTACCAATTAGGACTGATTTGAGCAGGTTTAATGGTTTCTTGGGCATGATAAACTCTGCAGTTTCAGGCGCAACCACGTCTGTTCTTTCATACTTTACTAATTTGTGCGCATCGGTGGCAACAAATGTCATGCCGCTTGAAGACAGCTGAAAAAAGACACCACTCATCACAGGACGTAAATCGTCATTCCCGCTTGCGAAGATGGTATTGTTGATGGCTGTTGCTAAGGTGTCGCCTTGTATAGTTAAGCTTGAAGCGTCTACAACGTCAGCTGCTTGTGGATATTCATCTGCATTGGCATATGCTAGGGCATATTTCCCTTGTTCAGAGCTGATTTCAAGTGTGTTGTTGTCTGCCTGTGAAAACGTCAAGGGTTGCTCTGGAAATGTCTTTACCGTATCAAGTAGAAGTCTAGCAGGCACGGCTAGTTTTCCTTCACTGGTAGATTCTACTTTAATGGTAGCACTAATAGTTGTTTCGAGATCGGTGGCCGTAATTTTAAGTTGTTGGGGCGCTAATTCAAACAGCACATGATCCAAGATAGGCAGTGTGTTACTTGTGTTTAAAACGCCGCTTAGGGTTTGCAGCTGGCGTTGTAATTGTGTACTTGATACAATGAAGTTCATGTTCTAATTGTGTTTACTTACAAATATATTGTTTACACAGGCTTTCCTAAAACAAATTTATCAACAGCTAGGCATCATTTATGAACGCAACTCGTATAGGGTCAAGGTATGAAAGGCCAAAAAGTGTGCTTGCACCACCTCCATAGTTTGGGCTTCCTTTAAACACGGCAAGTTCTAAGTGTCCTTGTGTATTGAAAAGTGCCAGTTTTTTTCCTGCTTCCTCTCGTTGCGCCTTGGGTTTATCGTAGCGAATAGTCTCGTGATAATCGTTAAATATTTCTTTAAAATCATGATTTCGTGCATGGATAACAAAGGCACGATTTCTTCTAACTTTTTGAAATAGTTGCTTGGTAATGTTGGTAACTATATTTCCAAACCTGTCTATATGCAACACATGTCCCTGTATTTCGTTGCCTTGTGGGTGTACGGCTGGCATATGCTGCGTGAGTTGCTTGAGGGTAGTAATGGGTGTGCCAATAACACTTAGAGCACCACCGCGATGAATATGGGCTATGGCCTCAACCCCACGTGCTTGGTTGGTGTTGTCAGAAGGGTTAAGCGCAATAGCCTTGCTGGGTTTTAATTCAGGTTCAAGCAAAGACAAAAAACCATTATCTGCACAAACAAAAAAATGATCGTTTAGCTCTGCAACTATAAGGTCTTGCTCAGGGGTTTGGTTAAAGTTTATTCCCACAAAGTGAATGCTACCCTGGGGAAAACTGCGATAAACAGTCCCCAAAACATAGGCTGCTTGAATAATATGAAAGGGTTCGATAAGGTGGGATACGTCTACTATTTCTGGGGCTTCCAACTGGTTATAAAGCTGTGCCTTTAATGCTGATACATATGCATCTTGAAGCCCAAAATCAGTAGTTAGCGTAATCAGTGGCATTTTAATAACCTTATCTTAATTCAGCAATCTAAAAATTGCTTAATTTTGATTGCAAAGTTACCAAAAAAGAAGCCCATGTGGTTTAAATATTAAAAAGACACATTTGAACGAAATTACAATCGAACTTGCCGAGGTCAATCCTACGGAATTCTATGGCGGAAAAAGCAACAGAAACGTTGCGCTACTAAAGAAGTACTTTCCAAAAATTAAAATTGTTGTGCGCGGCAATAAAATAACTGCCTTTGGGGAGGAGGAGTTGTTGGAGCACTTTGAGAAACAAGTGGATAGGTTGGTGATGCACTACGGGAAATATAACGCCCTAGACGATGATACAGTGCTCAATATTCTACAAAGCGAAGAAGACGAATCCTTTGGCTTGGATCCAGATGATAATAAAGTAATTCTTCATGGGGTGGGTGGTAAAATCATTAAAGCCAAAACCCTAAACCAGGCTAGATTGGTTACTGCCATGGCTAAAAACGATATGGTTTTTGCTGTTGGTCCAGCTGGAACAGGTAAGACCTACACAGGTGTGGCATTAGCTGTAAAGGCACTAAAAAACAAACAAGTTAAACGCATTATACTTACACGTCCTGCTGTTGAAGCTGGTGAAAATCTTGGTTTCTTGCCTGGTGACTTAAAAGAAAAGCTAGATCCCTACATGCAGCCCTTATACGATGCCTTGCGCGATATGATACCTGCTGAAAAGTTGGAGCACTATATTGAAAAGGGCATAATACAGATTGCTCCCATGGCTTTTATGCGAGGGAGAACTCTTGATGATGCTTTTGTCATTCTAGATGAAGCACAAAACACCACTCATAATCAAATGAAGATGTTTTTGACACGTATGGGTAAAAATGCTAAGTTTATGATTACTGGGGATCCAGGTCAAATTGATTTACCTCGACGGGTTATTTCAGGGCTTAAAGAAGCTATTCTGGTATTGGGTAGTTTAAAGGGGATAGGTATGATTTATCTAGATGATAAAGATGTTATCCGTCACAGGTTGGTCAAACAAGTTATTGAGGCCTATAAACAAACAGAGCATCACAACTAATGCCTATGCAAACCATCATGCAGTCTGACCTACAACTAAAGGGTTGTAAAAGTAAATACAACGGAAAAGTAAGAGAGGTTTACCATTTGGAAGGCGATACCCTAGTTATGGTAGCCAGCGATCGCCTTTCTGCCTTTGATGTGGTGATGCCAAAAGGGATCCCATACAAAGGACAGATTTTAAACCAAATAGCTGCCCATATGCTTGAGGCTACAGCCGATATCGTGCCTAACTGGTTAGAAGCAGTGCCTGACCCAAACATTGCCGTTGGCAAAGCGTGTACGCCTCTTAAGGTCGAAATGGTGATCAGGGGATATTTAGCAGGTCATGCGGCGCGCGAATACGCCTTGGGAAAACGCTTGTTATGCGGTTCTCCTATGCCAGAAGGTATGCGTGAAAACGATGCGTTTCCAGAACCCATTATCAC
>JAQWKF010000082.1 GCA_029247985.1 Flavobacteriaceae bacterium | reverse complement strand
AAGATTCCTTTTTTATCAAACGAACGACGAAAACCATCGATTTGTATGGGTACAACTATGGGATTGTAAGTTTTAATAATATGCAGCGTTCCCTTGCGCACAGGAGCAAATGGTTTAGTAGTCCCCTGTGGAAAAGTAATTACCCAACCGTCATCCAAAGCTTTACCAATATTTGAAATATCGCTCATCTTTACCTGTCGATTGATGGATTTGCCTTTTTCACGCCACGTGCGTTCTATGGAAATAGAACCAGTGTAAGCTAAAATACGGGGTAAAAAACCAGCCCTCATGGTTTCTTTAGCTGCGATATAATACACATTTAACTTTGGTCGCCAGATATAGCTCAAATAATTCAAATTATCATCACGACCTGCAAGACTGGCAAAAAACACATGAAACATAGCGGTTACATCGGCAAAATACGTTTGATGATTTGATATGAAAAGTACATTTTTATCTGGAAGATCGCGAATAATTTCTGATCCCCTTATGCTTAAATTATTAAACTTGTTAAAGCGACGACGCGTAAAAAACCCCAATAGACGAATGAGCCAAAGTTTAATAAACAGGTAATGTCCGAATGGGTTGCGTTTAAACACGAAATAGATTTGTTTAGCAAAAGTACAAAAGCAGCAACAAATAAAAATAGCTCGTAATAAGAAAGGAAAAATAGTAACTTTACAACGTATGAAAAGTAATTTTCTTTTGCTGTTTATCGTGATTTTTTCAAGTATGCTGTTGTCTTGCACTACTACAACCACGCCCAAGCAAAATAAAAAAACAGACACAGATACTTCTAAACAAACGATATTAAAAGAGGTATTTCCGAAAAAAAAAGGCGACCTCCCGCTAAGCGATGAAACAGCAATTCCCTTTTTAAAGAAATTTGGGGAAGAAAATCCTGAAAACAAAGTGCGGATAGAAACCCCACTGGGTAGTTTTGATGTTTTACTTTTCAAAAACACTCCCTATCACAGAGCAAATTTTATTTTTTTGGCAAAACAACGCTATTTTAACAACACCTATTTCCATAGGGTTGTTCCAGATTTTATTATTCAAGGAGGGAATTCTGACAATACAGATACTGGACAAAAAAGACGAAAAATTGGAAAATACTTACTACCCCCCGACACCCGTAAAGGCTACAAACATCACCGCGGTGTGCTATCCATGCCGAGTAGCGAAATTGAAAACCCCCACAAACTGGCATCACCCTATGAGTTTTTTATTGTACATCAATCTCCAGGTGCGTATCATTTAGATGGAAGCTATACTGTTTTTGGAAAGGTTATACGTGGCATGAAAGTCGTTGATGCCATCAACGCGCTACCAACAGACAAACGCGAATGGCCGCTAACTAATATGCGTATGCAAGTAACCGTTTTAACCGAATAAAATGACCATAACCCAACTTAAATACTGTATTGCAGTAGCTGAACATCGAAATTTCACCACTGCAGCGCAACATGTCCATGTAACTCAACCAACTTTGAGTATGCAAATTCAAAAATTGGAACAAGAGCTAGACCTTAAAATATTTGATCGTACCCAAAAACCCATAGGGCTTACAGCAGTCGGTGAAAAAATCATTCAACAAGCGCATCTTATCGTAGCAGAATCCGATAGGATACAAGATGTCATTCAGCAAGAAAAAGGCCTCATAGGTGGTAGTTTTAAACTTGGTATTATACCTACGGTAATGTCCACCCTACTCCCCTTATTTTTACAAACAGTCTTAAAGGCATATCCAAAACTTGTCTTAGAAATTGAAGAAATGCCTACAAAACAAATTATTGAGCATTTAGAAAAAGGCACGCTTGATGCAGGCATTGCAGCTACCCCGTTAGATTATGACCACATATTGGAAAAGCCCCTCTATTACGAGCCCTTTATGGTGTACGTTCCGAATCACTCGAAGTTGAATAAAGAAAAAAATATAGCAGCCGACATGTTAAAAAACGAACAGGTCTTACTATTACAAGACGGACATTGTTTTCGAAATTCAGCATTAAATATTTGTAAAATAAAGCATGAAATCCCCCTACCCTTCGAAATTAAAAGCGGTAGTTTTGAAACGCTAGTGCAATTGGCAGAAGAAGGGTTGGGCATAACCTTATTACCGTATTTACACGCAAGAAAATTAAACGAGATTCAGCAAGGAAATCTAAAATCATTTGAAGCACCCGAACCTGCAAGGGAAGTCAGCATGGTCTACCACCAGCGAAAGTTAAAACTCCATATTATTGAAGCCTTACATGATAAAATAAGAGCGATTATTAGGGGGGCTATTGTTTACGAGGATATTAAGATCATCAGTCCAAAGTAAGATGCGACTTTTCAAGTTTAGATACCCATTGTTTTAATCTTCCATAATCGTAGGTATCAAGCTGGCTTTTGGCCTTCTTCAATTCTTTGTAAAAGATGCTAGGGTATTCGTAAACATTTGCTAAAATCTTTTTAAAATACGATACAGTTGGTTTTGGAGACATGGTTAATGTTTCACACGAAATACGGAAATTGAACGCAATAAAAGTGTTGTAGAAATGTTAATTTTTAACTTTTATTGTCCACAAAAAAGAAAATGAAGACACCTCGTCCCCTGCTTCATCAAGACCCTTGGCATGAAGCCAAATTTGTTGGGGTGTATGGGTTTTCTTGGCTGCATCAATGGCGGCTAAAACAGCTTCGCCCTGTGGGCAATTAAAATTTATTCGTCCAACGGCTTTTTTTGAAAACGTAGCCTTGTTTTCAATAACTAACATGGATGCTTTTGTGTTAGATTGGTGTAAGGCATGCATGATTAGGGCACCTGTGCTTAATTCGGCTGCCATCCCTTGAACTGCCCAAAACATCGAACGAAAAGGGTTTTTATTCATAAAATTCAAGCGCACACGTACAGTACATTGTTTTTCATCAATACTTCTTACGCGTACACCAGTAAAATAAGCCGCTGGCAGCTTAAAGAGCGTATAAAATTTGATAGATGAAGGTGTTATGCGCATGATTTAAGCGGGAGTTTCGATAGTAGCCAAATAACGTTCAGCATCTAAAGCAGCCATACAGCCTGTTCCAGCAGCAGTTACCGCCTGACGGTATTCTTTGTCTTGAACGTCTCCAGATGCAAACACGCCTGGAATATTTGTTTTGGTAGATTTTCCTTCTGTAATTAGATAGCCGGCGTCATCCATGACAAGCTGGCCTTTAAAAATATCTGTGTTGGGTTTGTGTCCTATGGCTATAAAAAGTCCAGTTATGCTGATCTCCTCTTTTTCACCCGTTTGGTTATTGACCATTCGAAGTCCTTCAACAACCATATCCCCTAATACTTCGTCAATTTCGGTGTTGTAGCGCAAATCAATATTTGGTGTGGAAGTAACACGGTGTTGCATGGCTTTTGAAGCTCTCATGTGGTCTTTACGCACCAACATGGTTACCTTCTTACAAATATTAGCCAAGTATGTTGCTTCTTCTGCTGCGGTATCT
>JAQWKF010000046.1 GCA_029247985.1 Flavobacteriaceae bacterium | reverse complement strand
GTAGCGTTCCATTGAGGCATCGTAGCCAAAAGTGGAGGTTGTTGCTCCAACCTCGGCACCCATATTACAAATGGTTCCTTTTCCAGTACATGACATGGATTCGGCACCATCTCCAAAATATTCAATTATAGCTCCAGTTCCACCCTTTACGGTTAGGATACCCGCAACTTTTAGGATGACGTCTTTTGGTGCAGTCCAGCCGTTGAGCTTTCCCGTAAGTTTTACCCCGATGAGTTTTGGAAACTTAAGTTCCCAAGGCATATCTGCCATTACGTCTACGGCATCGGCACCACCAACTCCTATGGCAAGCATACCTAAACCGCCGGCGTTTACCGTATGCGAGTCTGTTCCGATCATCATACCCCCTGGAAATGCGTAGTTTTCTAGCACTACTTGGTGGATGATTCCAGCACCAGGCTTCCAAAAGCCGATGCCGTATTTGTTGGATACGGATTGTAAAAAATTAAAAACTTCCGCAGATGTGCTGTTGGCTGACTTTAAGTCGGCAATGGCACCGTCTTTGGCTTGAATAAGGTGATCGCAGTGTACGGTAGTAGGGACAGCCACTTTTGGCTTGCCTGCTTGCATAAACTGCAAAAGGGCCATTTGTGCGGTTGCATCTTGGCACGCAATTCGGTCAGGTGCAAAATCAACATAATCCATACCTCTTTTGAAGACTTGATTCGCTGCACCATCCCACAAATGGGAATACAATATTTTTTCAGAAGCCGTAAGCGGCTTGTTGGTTACTTTTCTAGCCGCTTCTACACGCGCTGCTAGGCGAGCGTAAGTGGCTTTTATCATTGCAATATCAAATGCCATTTTCGATGTATTAGTCTAAAGTGTAAAAGTATAAAATACTCCGCTTATTTTGAGCCTTATGAACAGATTTAATCTATAGATGTATAATTGAAGTAAATAACGAGAGTTTATTATGTGTTTATACAAATACGTGTAAATTTACAACATGAAAAAAGCGGTTATTGTCAGCGGTTATTTTAATCCCATTCACAAAGGTCATCTGGAGTATTTTCACAATGCAAAAAAACAAGGCGATGCCTTGTTTGTTATTGTAAACTCAGATTATCAGCGCGAATTAAAGGGATCTAAAGAATTTCAGGACGAAAAAGAGCGGATGATCATCATATCAAACTTTCGTGTGGTAGACAAAGCTATTTTGTCTGTTGATCAGGATCGCACCGTTTGCGAAACCTTGACTAAAATACACAGAGAGTATGGTGATGAATATCAATTGGCATTTGCCAACGGAGGCGATCAAAATAATGACACTATTCCAGAGCGCCCTATTTGCGAAAAACTAGGCATTTTGCTTATTGACAACCTTGGCGATAAAATCCAATCCTCTTCTTGGTTGCTAGAGAAGCGTTGATTAAATTCGCTATAAGACGTTGAAAGGCACTGCCGCTCTTGTATTACCCCAGCCTAAGTGTAAGACTGGCATATCATCCCCTGAAAACACCATTGAAAAGGCCTCTAAAGTATCTTCTGCATTTGTGGTGGGTACTTCAAAACGCAATAAATCTTCATCTTGGTTGTATGAATATGATCCCCAAAGATTAGTCGCTTTGTTGATGATAAGGGTCATTTTTTCTGCACCAAAAATGGTAAAAAGAGAATAAGTGCCTGCTGGAACTTCAGTTCCTCCAATAGCAATGGCCTTAAACACACGAAGTTCTGTAGCTTCATTAGCACCTGTTCGCCATATTTTTCCAAATGAGACGATGTCTGCAAAGTTCCTGCCTTTGAGTTGAGGTCTGCTATATGTGATGGTTGCAATTTTTTCCGAAATGCGATAGCTCGCAGGAAAAGAAGCCTTATCCATAGGGCTTTTATCAAGACCTCTAAAATTTTGTGCTTGTGCAAAAGTAAGACTAAAGAATAGTAGGGTAAGCGTAAATGTTCTCATTGTATAGGGATTTTAAATAAGCTGTAATATAATGCTTTTGTCATAAATATAACACGACTAATGCTGAAGCCCAAAGTCAAATACCGATTTATTTTATGTATTCTTCAATCACATATGCTGTTAGCGCTAAGATCACACAAATTGCAATACTCCCCCAAAAAATACCACCTACTCCCATAATATATCATTTAATATTAATGGGCGTTATCTTAAATACGAGAAAAGCCCACCTTGATTGTTACCCCTAAAGATAGCTAAATATTAAAGAAATCACCTATTTAGGACAATCCCCTTTATCAAAAGCAGTTACCCCACCATAGAACGTAGCGGTACATGCGTTACTATAGGTAATGCCGTCACAACCACATACAGGATCGTACTCTTTTGTACAGGCAATTTCTTTAAGCAAGTTAAAGGGATCAGTACAGTTACTAGGCGCAGTCCCTTTCGTAAAATAATACGAAACTTCATCGTCTGCAATTTCTGGAACATCAATATAGTGCAGCGCAAGGATATTATCAGTAATGGTATAGCGATACTGTCTTTTGCTAGACAAAAGGGTTAGGGTGTCATCACTAACAGCATAAGACATAACCTCATTAGGAGTAGAAATACCCACAGCATTGCCCTCCACACCTTTACTTACTAAAACACCATCTTCAAAGAGCCAAAGCTGATTACGTTCAAAATCATATTTTTCAAAATTACAGTAGCAGACTGCTTTATCAAGGATCCACTGACCCTCAAGTGTAAAGTCTTCGGCAAGATTTTTGTCTTCACAATTAAAAACGAATAGCAAAAAAGAGAGCGTTACATATTTCATAGACACCAAAAATTTAAAACAGCAATACTATAACTAGAGCAAAATACGTGCCTAGTCTTCAAAGCCCATTTCCCAACTGCCGTAAATGAGGTTAGGGATTAGAATAAATTTTTCTCCGAACAAGGCACTTGTATCGTTCAATCGTTCTATTCTTACTTCGTTGGTTTGCTTGTAAAAACGCGCATCAAAATCGGCGAGATTATCACCTAAAATGAGCGCTATATTAAAATTCGTGAGTTGATTTCTTCTAGCCTCTTTGTTGCCATCTTTATCTCTAAGTAGCATGATGGTATCGTCGTCAAAAGGAAAACCAGCGCTGATGAGATTGGCTTTTGTAGGCTCATAATTTTCAATCCTTCTATTGGATACGTAAATGATTTCAATACCGAGAGAGTCTGCATAAGTGTAAAATTCCAGCGCACCAGGAATAGGCACAGCTGTTTTTTCATGCACCCAGGCAGCCCAGTTTTCTTGTGTAAAAGTGGTGTTTTTTTCAATCAGCATTTCATTGTAAGGGAGATTGTTCAGTACGGTCTCGTCTATATCTGCAATAATGGCCAAAGGTTTTTCACTATTAGTGACAAGGGCTTGATCCACTTTCATTTTTGCAAGGTTATAGGCTTGGATACAAAGGGCATGGTATTCTGCTGCATTTTTTTGCCAATACATGGAATGGTCTTTTTGCGAATATTCGGGCGAGCAACTTAGTACCAAGCCTGCTAGTAGCAATAGTAAAAGATGTTTGTTCATGTGTTTCATGCCTTAAGCATTAGATTAATCACGATTGTAGTTATCGTAAAGGTATAGGGGCAAGGCCAATGAAAAACCTACGATAAATAGCGAAACAAAGTACTTTAGAAATTGCTTCATGCTGATATATTTCACCTTTAACTTATAGATTATGAAAATTAAAAAAGTGCTTGCGGCTATAGTAAGGTCAGCATTTAGAATCTTCATTCCGTAGTTTAGGTTGATTTGCTCAAAAAACAAAGCCGTTGACCATTCCCAATTATTTGCTTCAATAAACTTGTAGATGTTGTAGTATGGCAACACTACACCCAAAACACATAACAAAGCAAATAGTTTTTTCATTTGATATTTAACATGCTTTTGAATGTTCTGAGCTCACATAAATAAAAGTTGCGTAATCGAGTATAAAAAAACTTCATAGATTTATTTTGGCTTAATTTCCTCTTCCAACTTTACGAACACCCGATGATTTAGGCTTGTTACTTTTGTTTGATACTTTTTGTTTACCTCCCTTTTTTTCAGAGGCGCTTTTATTTAAACTATTACCAAAAAACTTGCTAGACATATTTGAAATTTTAGTTAGGCACTAATTTAATAAAAATCGAGGAGCATAAGCGCACCCCTCTTTTTTTAGTTCTGCTGCACATTCAAACGCGAATAAAACCGCTTAATTCTCATATTTTTCTAAGTCCAAAAGAGCCGCTTCCCATAAAGTTATATTTTCGGACAATACGGCTTTGGCGTTGTTATACTCATCAAAAAAGGCAGGTGTTAGGGTATCGTATACTGTTGCTATACGCGCATCTTTTTCCTTTATCTCCGCTTCGAGAGATGAAATCTTTCGCTCTATAGTACTGATCTTGTTTTTAAGTTGTCGGAATGCTTTTGATTGCTTTGATGCAACAGTTTTGGTTTTGGTTTTCTTGTTGATAGGTTTCGCTAGAGTATCGAGAGACGCCGATCCTTTGTGGGCAAGGTACTGATCAATATCACCAAGGAAGACTTTAACCTGCTTGTCGCTAAAGGCGTAGACTTTGTCTGCCAGTCCTTGAAGAAATTCACGATCGTGAGAAACCAATATCAGTGTGCCTTCATAAGCGGCTAGGGCTTCTTTTAAAACGTTCTTAGATTGGATGTCCAAGTGGTTGGTCGGTTCGTCCATCACAAGTACATTAAAGGGCTGTAACATCAGTTTGCAAAGCGCCAATCGATTTCGTTCTCCACCAGAAAGTATACGCACTTTTTTATCTACGGCCTCTCCTCTAAACAAAAAAGCGCCCAAATAATCCCTAACCTTTGATCGGTTTGTTTCGTTTGAACTGGCGATGGCTGACGCTAATACCGATTCCGCTCCATTGAGTTGGTCTGCTTGATTTTGTGCAAAATAACCCAACATAACATTATGCCCCAGAGAACAGTTGCCCTCAAAATCTAATTCGCGCACAATGGCCTTGGCCAATGTACTCTTTCCCTGCCCATTCTGACCTACAAAAGCAATTTTATCCCCTCGTTCTACGGTCATATTTACGTGCTTAAGCACTTCTTTTGGACCGTAAGACTTGCTGAAATCTTCCACGTCAATTACTACCTTTCCTGGGCGAATGGCGGTGGGGAAGCGCACTTTCATCGTTTGGGTTTCTTCCGCATCGACCTCTATACGTTCAATTTTGTCTAATTTTTTAACCAGTGATTGCGCCATACTTGCTTTAGAAGCCTTGGCTCGAAAGCGATCAATCAATTGTTCAGTTCGCGCAATTTCTTTGGCCTGGTTTTTTTGAGTAGCACGCTGTTGCATACGTATTTCATCTCGGAGTATTAAAAACTGTGAATACGGTTTTTTAAAATCATACAGGCGCTGTGCCGAAATCTCCATGGTTCGATTGGTAACATTGTCCAGAAACATTTTGTCGTGGGAAACCAATAATAACCCACCTTTAAACTTTTTCAAAAAGCTTTCAAACCACAAAATAGACTCAATATCCAAATGGTTTGTTGGTTCATCTAAAAGCAATAAGTCATTGTCTTGTAAAAGCAGTTTAGCTAGTTCGATACGCATCCGCCATCCTCCAGAAAAACTCGAGGTCTGTTGGTCTAGGTCTTGTGTTTTAAAACCCAACCCCAAAAGTATTTTTTCGGCTTCTCCTTCAAAAGTATACCCTCCCAATTGTTGAAACTGCTCATTGTACTCGCTTACCTTGTTTAAAAGATCGCTATATGTATCACTTTCATAATCTGTTCTAAAAGTGAGTTCTTGATTGATATGAGCGATACTTTTTTCAAGACGTAGTAGTTTAGGGAATGCCGAACGGGCTTCTTGGCGCACGGTACGCCCAACTTCAAAATCGATATCCTGGCGCAGAAACCCAATTTGTAAATCTTTTTCGGTGGCAAGCTGTCCAGAATCTACAGCGAGATCTCCTGCAATTATTTTAAGCAAGGTTGATTTACCCGCGCCGTTCTTTCCAATCAGTCCTACCCGATCTCCTGAGCCCAAGCGAAATGAGAGGTCCTCAAATAATGGCGTACCACCAAAAAAGAGACTTAGTTTATGGGCATTAAGCATGAGGTGCGTGGGTTACTTTTAGGTTGCCAAAAATAACGGAATTATTGATCCTAGCGCGAATCAAGGTGCTTAATTGGCTTTATTTGTAATATGTCTCTTATACCAGGTCCAAATTTGTTCAGCAGGATTTAGTTCTGGGGCATCATCTGGAGGTTGATCTAAGGATGATATTTTTAGATATTTTTTTTAAATTTGTTAATCAATCTTAATCCTACTTAGTTTATGAAGCCTGTCTTTTTAGCCCCAACCTCATGGTATAACTCCTTTCTCTAATGCAGAATTTAGGCTTAATATAAACCACAGATTGTAAGTTGGGTTACATCGCTTTGGATTTTTCATTATCTAATAGAAAAATCTCAAAATAAATCATGGGCATTAAGAAGTTCTTTACCTATTCATAGGGGAGATCTAAGGTTTTTAAAACTTGTAATTTGAATCATGATCATTTATAATATCTTGAGCGATAGTATGAAGGTCTGTGGTAAAGCCAGTATCATAGTTGAATGAGGATAAATCCGTATTGTAAATACTATTTAACCAAATCAACGTTCCTGTTTCGATAACAATTTATCCTTGATGGCCTTTTTCGTCTGTAAATATTGAACTTGATTTTGGTCCAACCATACTTATATCATCCAACAATTCATTATCACGTTTCATTTGTGCTAAATTTTTAGCAGCCCACCCATATGGAATCGTATAGAATTTTGTAGATGGGAATTCCGCACGCAATTCATCCACGATTTCTTTGTGTATAATCTCGTTTATATAATAGTCATAAAACGCCTGAATAGAACTGAACCCATTTTCTAATGCAAATGTATCCCAGTCTGGCCGTGTACTATTTGAATCTCCATTTGGAAAGTCAAATGGTGGTATCCCGATGAAGATTATAATATTTGGATTCTTTTGTAGAGCATAATCTATCCAAGCCTTATGTCCTTCAGTTGGGTTTTCTGAATCATGACCAGATGTCATTCCGAAAACCTCAATATTACCTTGATCCAATGTGGATTTAATGAGCTGGTGTTCTTCACTAGTTGAATCGTTCCAAAAATTAATGGGTCTTCCATTTTCTCCACCCCTAAATACAATAGTACTGTTATGCTTATATAAATTCGCTTCAGTTGCGAGATTGTCGAGATTTTCTGCGTAAGGTCTAAAGAAACTATGCCCAATCAGCAGCATATTATATCCTTGGGTTTGTATTGGCTCTGGATTTTCTTCTTTAGTGCAAGATGTTAAGAGCATCATGTTTAGTAGGCACAGAAAAATTATTTTATTCATAATGTTATTCTTAAACTTTACAATTAGACACCTAAAAGGTTTAAAAGTTTTAATTAGTACTAAAGAAAACCGTTGATAACACACCTGAGGGTTTGTAAGTTTTTGGTCGAAATTTTAAAAAAACATTCTCGAAAATAATTTGTGGAGTCGGAGGGATTACCCTTCGGTTTTTCCCTTTGCATCCCGTCTTGCAAATGTAACTTCCTGTCCTTGTAGTCCAGACGTTTTAAACAACAAAGCGCAATCAAGTAAAACTTGTTGCGCTTTGTTTGTGTTAAAACCGTAAAAAAGTTACGCTTGATCGTGGAGAAGAAGGGATTCGAACCCTCGACCTCTTGACTGCCAGTCAAGCGCTCTAGCCAACTGAGCTACATCCCCGATGTTTGCAAAAATAAACCATTTTTTGTTCTATTGCTTTATTAAGGAAGATAAATAGCTGGGCAGTGCAGCTATTGAAGAAATAATACCGTCTGGTTTAATTTGACTTTGTGCTACAAGCGCTTTGCGGTACTTCCCTGTTTGTACCAATACAGCGTGATAGCCTGCATTTTGGGCACCTTCAATATCATTGATTAAATCATCACCTACCATCAATAATTCGTTTGGGCTTGCACCCAACAACGCACCGCCCATCTCAAAAAAGGCAGGATTGGGTTTGCCCACTACGTGCGCCTTTTTTCCAGTGGCATGTTCCAGGGCGGCCACAAAAGCACCACTGTCAAGCATAAGACCTTTATCGGTTTGAAAATAACGCCCTTTGTGAAGCGCAACTAGCGCAGCGCCTTCTAGTATTTGATTCATCAAGCTGTTAAGCAAATCGTAATCCCAATTATTGCCAATATCTCCAACAACAATAGCTTCTGGATTGTCTTCAACAGACGGTGGGTAGTCGATTTGTGCAGCCTCAGCAAGCACTAATCTACATCGCTTTAGCCCCAATTTTTGCAGTTGCAGCACACCGGCATAGTTGGCGCTCAACAATTCATTTTCGTCAAGGTTAAGACCCAAGTCTTGAAGCTTGGTAACGAGTGCTCGCCTAGACAGCGTTGTATTGTTTGTCACAAAACGATATTTAATACCCTGAGATCGAAGCCATGCAAGGGTGTCGTTTCCGCCAGGAAGTAATTTACCCCCCACATAAAACACCCCATCTAAATCAAACAATACGCCTTTAATAGCATTCATATCCCATCAACTGTTTATTCCCTATTTTTGCCTTGTTGCTTAACAACAAAGATATGGGGAATCAAAACATAAAAGAAGGGGTGCATATTCACATTGTTGATACAGTAGCGACCATTAGCTTTGCGCACCCCAAACACAATTGTTTTCCACAAAAGCAGCTTGAAGCCTTGACTGCTGCCATTGAGGGTTGTGCTCAAGACGATAAGGTACATGTGGTCTTATTGCAGAGTGATCCCACAAAAGCCTTTTGTGCGGGAGCGTCTTTTGATGAATTATTAGCGGTAAAAACACCCCAGCAAGGCAAACGCTTTTTTATGGGTTTTGCCAATCTGATTAATGCCATGCGTTTATG
>JAQWKF010000083.1 GCA_029247985.1 Flavobacteriaceae bacterium | reverse complement strand
AGTATCTTTGATGAACGCCCAGAGCGCTTGGGTGTATCGGAATTTATATTGTTGACACAAAAAATAGCTGATGACACCTTTTCAACTCAATGACGAAATCCTATCGCAATTCAAAAGCGACATTGAGCAGCGCAATGCCAGTGCATTAAAAAAGCGCGCTGGTGAATACCACTATGCCGATTTAGCCGAAATTGTTGATGAACTCTCAATTGATGAGGGTATATATTTAATCAAACTACTCGATTCTGAAAAAACTTCAGACGTATTAACAGAAGTAGACGAAGATATTCGAGAGTCCATACTTGAATTGCTTTCGGTTAAGGAAATTGCTGAAGAGGTAGAGGAGCTCGATACCGATGATGCGGTTGATTTAATTGCAGAGCTGCCCGAAAAACGTCAGGCTGAGGTAATTGCACAAATAGAAGACGAAGAGCGGGTTCAAGATATCCAAGAACTGCTTACCTATGACGAAGACTCAGCAGGTGGATTGATGGCAAAAGAATTGGTCAAAGTCAATGAAAATTGGTCGATTACCAAATGTGTACGTGAGATGCGAACACAAGCATCAGAAGTCAAAAGAGTACATTCCATTTATGTGGTTGACGATGAAAATGTTCTAATAGGGCGGCTGTCCCTAAAAGATTTACTTACCGCAAATGAAAAGGCCAAGGTCAAAAGCGTTTTTATTCCTAAAGTTGATTACGTAAATATCAACGAACAAGGCGAAGAAGTAGCCAAGCTTATGGCTAAATACGATTTGGAAGCGGTTCCCGTTGTAGACGATGAAAAAAAATTACTAGGCAGAATTACGATTGATGATATTGTAGATTTCATCAAAGATGAAGCAGACAAAGACTACCAGTTGGCGGCAGGTATTGCTTCTGACGTCGAAGCCGATGACAGCATCGTAGAACTAACACGAGCACGATTGCCATGGTTGATTTTAGGGCTTATTGGGGGTTTGGGCAGTGTGTTTATTTTAGAAGGCTTTGAGCAAGTAATGCAGCACCCTTCCTACAAAACCCTTTTCTTCTTTACCCCTCTAATAGCGGCAATGGCAGGGAATGTTGGCGTACAATCCTCGGCCATTATTGTACAGGGTTTGGCAAATGATATTGTTAAAGGAAGTCTATTTAATCGATTGATAAAAGAAGTGGGGCTTAGCCTTATAAACGGAGTTGCCCTGAGTACGCTCTTACTCATATTTGGGTATTTTACAGGCCTTGAAACTTCCGTTAGCCTTACCATTGCTTTGTCCATGTTGTGTGTAATTGTGGTCTCCGCACTAGTTGGAACCTTTGTGCCGATCATCCTAGACCGTAACAATATTGATCCGGCCATAGCCACGGGACCTTTTATCACAACAAGCAACGATATTTTTGGTATTTTTCTGTTCTTCTATATTGCCAAGGTTATTTTAGGCTTTTAGCATGATGCGTATTTTACACCTAGACGAAAACCATCCCATTCTCATAGAACAATTGACCGTTTTGGGATTTGAAAATATTGTAGACACGCTGTCTTCAAAAGAAGCTATCGCTCAAGACGTCGCCCAATATCACGGCATCGTTCTTAGGAGTAGATTCTCCATTGACGAGCCCTTTTTACAAAAAGCCAAAAACTTAAAATTTATAGCACGTGTAGGTTCAGGTTTGGAAAATATTGACCTCGAAGCAGCAGCAGCAATGGGCATTTCAGTAGTGGCTGCACCAGAAGGTAACAGCCCCTCTGTTGGTGAACATGCATTAGGCATGCTGTTAAGCCTGTTGAACAAATTGCCGCAAGGCGACAAAGAAGTACGCAAAGGAGAGTGGCAAAGAGAAGCAAATCGTGGCGAAGAATTAGGCGGAAAAACAATAGGTATCATTGGCTATGGACATACCGGCAAGCAGTTTGCGCGTAAATTGGCTGGCTTTGACGTTCGAATTTTGTGTTACGACATTCTAGATAATATAGGAGATGAATATGCTACCCAAGTACCGCTTAGCGCAATTCATGATCAAGCTGATGTGATTAGCATTCACCTCCCCCTGAATGAGAGCACGCAGCAATACGTAAACCACGCATTTATTGTAAATATGAAAAAGTCATTTTGGCTTGTCAATACCGCACGTGGCAATCAAGTGGTTGTTGAACACCTAGTTAAAGGACTAAAAGCTAATAAAGTAAAAGGAGCTTGCTTGGATGTGCTTGATGTAGAAACTACTGCTTTTGATTTAGATGTGACGCAATCTGACGATTGGGCATTTTTGACAGCAAGTGATCAGGTTATTTTCTCCCCGCATGTTGCAGGTTGGACCACACAAAGCCATCTGCGATTGAGTGAAGTAATCCTATCTAAGCTAAAGCAGTTGATAGATAGGGGTCATTTTTTAAGTTAATTTAACTTAGAAAAAAACCTTTTATTGTTGAAATAACTGTTATTTAGCAAGCTATGATAAATATCTTAATTCTCTGTACTGGAAATTCATGTAGAAGTCAAATGGCACACGGTTATATGCAGCTTTTTGGCGGCCAAAATGTTTCGGTTTACAGTGCCGGCATTGAAACCCATGGGTTAAATCCCAGGGCGGTTAGCATCATGCAAGAAGCAGGTGTTGACATCAGCAAAAACACGTCAAACCATGTAGATGAATATGCAGAAATCGCCTTTGATCACATCATAACAGTATGTGATCATGCACAACAAAACTGCCCGTATATTCCAAGTGAAAAAGCACAACGCTGGCATCATAATTTTACAGATCCATCTAAGCTTGTTTCTGAAAACGAAGATGAAATCCATGCAGCTTTTGCTGCGACAAGAGACGAAATAAAAGCCTATTGTAAAAACTTTGCATCATCCTATTTGTTGTGATAGGTTTTTTGCTCAAGAGTAGCTTGAAATTCTTCTAAAACAGGCTTCACAGTACTGGATGGAATGTCTTTTATTTTGATGTACATCAACCCATCAATGGCATTGTTAAAGAGAGGGTCTACATTAAAGGAAGCCACACGAGCATTTTGTTTGATGTACTTTTTAATAAGCACTGGCAATCGCAATGCGCCAGGTTCTACCTCATCAATTAATTTATCAAACTTGTTCAGGTCTGATGAAGTTTCATCAAATACAAATTCTTTGTCGGCATCGTCAAGCTTTACTTTAAATTCTTTTTTTGGGGTGATGTATTGTGCCAAATAGGGGTCGTAATAATGGGAGCGCATAAACTCAATCATAAGGGATTTGGTGAATTTTGAAAACTGATTGCTGATGCTAACACTGCCCATTAAATAATCGTATTCTGGATAGCGCAATGTGGCGTGAATAATGCCCTTCCAAAGCAAGAAAAGTGGCATAGGGCGCTGTTGATATTTTTGTGAAACAAAAGCCCTTCCTAGTTCTATACTGTTGCTAAACATATACATGATTTCAGGTTCAAACTTGAACAACTCAGACAAATAAAATCCCGAAATGCCGTGTGCTTCCATCAACTGCTTACCCAACCCTAGCCTATAAGCACCCACCAAGGCACGGGCTTTATGATCCCACAAAAACAGATGCAGGTAATCGTTGTCATAGTGATCCAAATCTAGGGATTTGTTGGTTCCCTCACCAACAGCCCTAAAAGCAAGCTCTCGCTGTCGTCCAATTTCTGTTAATATGTTTGGTATAAAGTCTGAGGGCGTTAGAAACAGCTCATAGTCTTTTGAAACCAGTAGCGATTTGTCCTTATTTTTAAGATTGATTAATTCGAGCTCTAATGATGACGTGGGCACAGCTGGGGCAATTGGCATCACCTTATTGTTTTTTCGCTTTAGAGGCCGTTGCACGCGCTTAAGAATGGACTTGTGCTCATAAATGTTTGAAAGCATATATAGTTTACGCCTTATAAAATCGGTGTAATTTTGAACAGATTGATGATTCTCTTGATCTTTCACAGCAATGGGTTTTCCTATACGAATGGCAATACTTCGTTGACGTTGTGTCAATAATTCGGCAGGTAGTCTAGCGGTTCGCAGTAAATGGTGAATCTTAGCCAATCGATAAAACAAAGGGCTGTTTCTTGCATGAAAATAAACGGGTACAACTGGTACTTTGGCGCGTTGAATCAAGCGCATGGTTGCGATATTCCATAGGGGATCAATGGGCACCTGTTTTTTTACTTTTGAAGCTACTTCACCGGCAGGAAAAACCGCAAATAGACCGCCATTTTCAAGGTGGCGCAATACCTGCCTAAATCCACCTACACTTGATTTTGAAGTCAAGCTATCGTCAAACGGGTTTACGCCTATAAACCATTTTTTCAGTAAGGTAACACGCTCCAATATGAAGTTTGCCATCAACTTAGAGTCGGGACGTACATCTTGCAATAAATGTATAAGCATAATGCCATCCAATCCTCCCAAAGGATGATTTGAAACAAGCACCACAGGACCTTTGGATGGAATACGCTTTAGTTCTGAAGGGCTAATGTGATAGTTGGCTCTAAATTGATACAAAAGTGAGGAGGTAAATTGGGCTTCATCGCTATTTGCAACACACCGGTCATAAATGGTGTTAATTTTGTGTAGGCGCAAAAACCACATTACAATACGAGCAATAAAGCGTCCTAGAAATCCAATTTTGGACAATCCAAGAGCAAAGGCAACATCTTTAGGGTATACTAGAGGCATTGGGGTAAGTGTTACCCAAATATAGTTATTTTAACACCAATTGTAGGGTGTTAGATGTTCGTTGCTCGAGCACAAGATCTTTTGATTTCAGAAGAGATGCCGCAGAATTTTCTTCAAAATGACGGATTGTATAAAGGGATACATCTGGTGTATGCTTTACGTCAAAGCGTGATCGTAATGAAAGCAGTAAGGCATCCATATTGCGATACTTGTCTTGCACGCAAACCGAAAAACTAATGGCAGAATTTTGAATTACATCAACCGACATCTTATGCTCATGTAGAAGTTTAAATATGTCACTGATGTTGTCTTCTACAACAAAAGAAAAATCTCGTGTTGACAGGCGCAATAGCGATAAGCCTTTTTTAACAATATAACACGGAATTTCAGGCTGCATACGCACCCCTTTACCCACTTTAGTACCCTTTTGTCTTGGGTTTAAAAAAGATTTGACATAAAGGGGGATTTCTTTTCTTTGGAGGGGCTGTAGCGTTTTCGGATGAATTACAGATGCCCCATAAAAAGCAAGCTCTATGGCCTCTTGATATGAAATATGCTCAAGTAATTGTGTTTTATCGAACACACGTGGGTCGGCATTCAAAACGCCTTGTACATCTTTCCATATTGTCACATCTGTTGCGCCTATGCAATAAGCAAATATAGCAGCAGAATAATCTGAACCTTCTCTTCCTAAGGTAGTGGTAAAATTGTTTTCATCGGAGGCAATGAATCCTTGGGTGACTTTTAAAACATTCCCTTGAATTTGGTCTTGAATAGCCGATTGCGTTTGCTCCCAGTTAAGGTGTGCGCTACGGTAAAAGTTGTCCGTTTTGATACAGCTTCGTGCATCAACCCATTCAGCAGCAATGCCTACATGGTTCAAATAAGCACAAATAATGGAAGTTGATAACAACTCACCAAAGCTTACTACTTGGTCGTAAACAAACGCCCTGTGTGGCGAACGGTTATTGGCTAAAAAAGTCTCGCATTGAGCACACAGGTTTTTCACCCGCTCGGCAATAGGTCCATGTGCGCCATTAAATAGCGTCTCCACAATCTCCTGATGAAACATTTCCAGTTCGTACAAGGCAGCCTTACATGAATCTGGGTTATCGAAATACGTATCAACAACGCCTTCAAAAGCATTAGTAGACTTCCCCATAGCCGAAACAACAACAAGTGTGTCCTCATGGCCCATTTCAGTAAGTACCTTTACTACATTAATTACGCCTTCTGCATCTTTTACAGAAGCTCCTCCAAATTTAAAGACCCGCATCTTGTTCTGCTATAAATTTTTGCATAGCGCCTTCCGTCATTTGAGTTATATTCCAGTCAGACAGTGTTGTGGCCCCTTGTTTTTCATAAAAATTAATGGCGGGGGTATTCCAATCCAATACCACCCATTGGATTCGACGCACGCCCGTGTTATGGGCAAAAGAGATAAATTTCTTTAGCAACGCAAATCCGATTCCTTGTCCTCTGTGAGGCTCGGTTACTATCAAATCTTCCAAATGCCAAGACTTGCCTTTCCAGGTAGAATAGCAAGGATAATACAAGGCAATACCAACTACCTTATTTTCAATGGCAGCTACAAAGCAGCCAAACGCAGGGCTCTCACCAAAACCGTCCTGTAGAAGTTCAGCTTCTGTAACAGCTACAGCATCCGGTTCACGCTCAAATGTTGCCAACTCTTGAACCAAGCCGAGTATGGCAGGCACGTCGCTCTTGGTAGCATTACGAATGATTAGATTATCCATCGGGTGGCAAATGTAATAACTCTAACCAATATTGAGGTGTTATTCCCTCACAGTAAAGAACTAATTTGTTTAAAAAATAACGTTCTTGAGGCTGACACGCCAACTACTTTGTATTTTTGTCAAAAAGCACACGTGAACGAACTTCCCGTTCTGTATCAAAACAATTCTCAATTTAGAGCCGTTTACCAAAGCGCTTTAGACCATGGTAGCGTGTTTGCTGCTGGTCTTGTTGGGTCAAAACACAGCTTTTTAGTCAAGTCGTTGTTCGAACAACACAATGCAACCTTAATTTGGATACTCAACGACAAAGAAGAAGCGGCCTATTACCTAAATGATTTAGAGGTATTACTTGCCGATGCCCCCATTTTTTTTCCATCGAGTTACCGGCGTCCCTATGCAACTGAAGAAACGGAAAACGCCAATGTATTGATGAGAGCAGAGGTGCTTCAAAAAATCAAAAATACTCCTAGACAGCTCGTCATTACATATCCCGAGGCGCTTTCAGAACAGGTGTTAACCCCAAAAGAATTACAGCGTAAAACCCTATCCATTAAAAAGGGGGATGAATTGAGTATTGATTTTGTCAACGAGACGCTGTTTGACTTTGGTTTTAGGCGGGTAGACTTTGTTTCAGAACCTGGCGAATTTGCCGTTCGTGGGGGCATTTTAGATGTGCACTCTTACAGCCACGAAGAGCCCTTCCGCATTGAATTTTTTGGTGATGAAATTGACACCATTCGCAGTTTTGACGTAGCCAGTCAGCGTTCCACCCAAGACTTAGATACCATACAGATCTTGGCAAATATTGAACAAAAAGAAATAGACGAAAAACGACAATCCCTGTTGTCATTCATAGATAAAGAAAGTTTTATTTGTGTACAAAATGCGAGTGCTATTCAAACTTCGTTAGATCATTTATTCGCACACGCAGAAAAATCATATGCAGCACTTTCTGGTGAAATTAAGCGGTTGCAGCCCAATGCCCTTTTTGTGGACGGGAAAGAATTTGAGCAAAATTTAGTTGTACACAAGCAAGTGCATTTTACTTCAACAACAAAAGACAATGCTGTGGTTTTTGAATGCCAACCACAGCCGTATTTTCAGCGTAAATTCGATTGGTTTGTTACGCATTTAAACGAAAACACAGAAAAGCAGATAGTCAATCATGTTTTTTGTGCTTCTGAGGCACAAAAAAAACGACTCGTTCAAATTGTAGAGGAGCTTGCGCCTGAAACGCCTTTTCAATGCTGGGTGGCACCGCTATTTCAAGGTTTTATAGATGTAGATGAGCATATTGTGTGTTATACTGACCATCAGCTTTTTGAACGCTATCACAGGTTCAGGTTAAAAAATGGCTACGCCAAAAAACAAGCTTTATCACTAAAGGCACTAACAGAGTTAGAGGTCGGGGATTACGTCACGCATATCGATCACGGTATTGGAACTTTTGGAGGTCTACAGCGCATCGATGTTGAGGGAAAAACACAAGACGCGATCAAACTTTTTTATGGGGATAGAGATATTCTATATGTGAGCATTCACGCCCTCCATAAAATTTCAAAATACAATGGAAAGGACGGCGCTGCACCCAAAGTCTATAAATTAGGTTCTGGAGCATGGAAGAAAATCAAACAAAAAACCAAAAAACGCGTTAAAGAAATTGCCTTTAACCTTATTAACGTCTACGCCAAAAGGCGCATGAACAAAGGGTTTGCATCTGGACCTGACACCTATTTACAACATGAGCTAGAAGCTTCTTTTGTTTTTGAAGACACACCCGATCAACGGACCGCTACCGAAGCAGTAAAACAAGATATGGAAGACCCAAAACCCATGGATCGACTGGTTTGTGGTGATGTTGGATTTGGCAAAACAGAAGTAGCTATTAGAGCTGCGTTCAAGGCTGTTGACAATGGCAAGCAAGTAGCTGTGTTGGTGCCTACAACCATTCTCGCTTTTCAACACCACAACACCTTTGCTAGCCGACTTAAAGATTTTCCGGTGACCGTGGATTATCTCAACCGCTTTAGAAGCGCAAAACAAAAAAAAGAAGTATTAGCAGGCATTGATAGTGGCGCCATTGACATCGTCATAGGCACGCATCAACTGGTTGGAAAATCGGTTTCTTTTAAAGATCTAGGGCTCTTAATAGTTGACGAAGAGCAAAAGTTTGGGGTCGGCGTTAAGGAAAAATTGCGTGCACTCAAAGAACACGTAGATGTACTCACCCTAACCGCCACACCCATTCCAAGGACTCTTCAATTTAGCCTTATGGCAGCGAGAGACTTATCGATTATCAATACCCCGCCACCCAACCGCCACCCCATTGAAAGTCAAGTGCTGACTTGGAACGAAGTACAAATTCGCGATGCCGTTATTTACGAATTGCAACGTGGGGGTCAAGTGTTTTTTGTGCACAACCGAATTGATAATATTAAGGAAGTTTCAGGAGCAATTCAGCGCCTCGTGCCTGATGCGCGTATTGCAACTGCACACGGTCAACTCCCTGGAAATACATTAGAAAAACTGATGCTTGGTTTCATTGCAGGAGAATTTGATGTATTGGTAGCCACAACTATTATTGAGAGCGGTTTGGACGTTCCCAATGCCAATACCATTTTCATCAATAATGCCAACAATTTTGGTCTTAGCGATTTACATCAGATGCGAGGTCGCGTTGGAAGAAGTAACAAAAAGGCATTTTGCTATTTTATCACACCCCCATTTTCAGTACTCACGCCCGATGCCCGAAAACGCATGGAAGCCATAAGTCAATACACCGCGCTAGGGTCAGGCTTTCAAATTGCCATGAAAGATTTAGAAATAAGAGGCGCTGGAGATTTATTGGGTGGGGAACAAAGCGGATTTATAAATGATATTGGATTTGAAACGTACCAAAAAATACTAAAAGATGCCATTGAGGAGTTGCAACAAAATGAATTTAAGGCTTTATATCCCAATCAAAAACCCAAGCCAAAAGAACTCGTTTTAGATACAGATATCGAGGTCTTTTTCCCATCAGAGTATATCAATAACGTAAAAGAAAGGATGTCACAATACCAAGCGCTTTCCACACTAAAGACAGAAGACGAGCTCACTGCTTTTGGAGATGCGCTAAAGGATAGATTTGGCAGCTTGCCTGAGCCAACATTAGCCCTTTTTGAAAGTGTGCGTTTCAAATGGCTCGGTGCAGCTTTGGGGTTTGAAAAAATTGTATTCAAAAAGCAAAAATGCATTTGTACGTTTGAAGCCAGCCCAGAAAGTGATTTCTACCAGACGCCTGCCTTTCAATATATGCTTGGCAAATTAGGAAGCCTAGGTAAAGCGCAGCTCAAAGAAAAA
>JAQWKF010000074.1 GCA_029247985.1 Flavobacteriaceae bacterium | reverse complement strand
ACCAAGATTTCTTCCCCCACTTGCTTTGTGTTGCCATAAGGAGACATGGCGGGTTTCACTGGCGAGCTTTCTGAAATGGGAAGCTCGGTAGCTTCACCATATACCGTACAAGAAGAACTGAAAATAAAGGGAATGGGTTTGTTTGAGTTTTCAATTTCTGCGAGTAAATTTAGTAATGATCCAAGGTTATTTTGGTAGTAAGCAATGGGTTTCTCAACGCTTTCTCCTACGGCTTTTGCGGCAGCAAAGTGAATGATTCCCGTGATGTTGTGGGATTTAAAAACCTCTGCAACGCCCAAACTATTTTGCAGATTTAATTCTTGAAATTTTGGACGTGTCCCACTTGCTGCTTCAATGCCTTCTAACACCTCAAGGGTTGAATTGGACAAGTCATCTATAATAAGTACCTCGTGACCTTTTTCTTGTAATGCTACTACGGTATGAGATCCTATAAAACCAAGTCCACCTGTTACTAAAATCATATGCTAATATTGAAATACAAAAGTATGCATTTCTCTTTAGCCTTCCTTTTCACTATTTACCCACAAATTCACCTTGTTTTCCAATAGTGCTAACGGAATACAACCTGATTCCAATATTACGCGGTGAAATGCTCTAATATTAAAGCGATCGCCAAGCGCTTTTTCTGCCATGGCTCGAAGCTCC
This sequence comes from Flavobacteriaceae bacterium, assembly GCA_029247985.1. Taxonomy (GTDB): domain Bacteria; phylum Bacteroidota; class Bacteroidia; order Flavobacteriales; family Flavobacteriaceae; genus UBA7446. Next base: position 4,003 of record JAQWKF010000074.1, on the reverse strand, counting down.
ATGATTTTAAGTTGTCCAATTTTATATGATAACGCCTGTCCTGGATTTGCCATATACCGTTCTATTTCAGATGTTATGGCGTATTCAGGCTCTGCTTCATTGGCTAAAGAATACGCAATGGCTTGTTCTCTTGTCCAGCCCTTGGTATGCAGCCCTGTATCTACAACCAGTCTTATGGCACGGTGCATTTCTGCACTTAACATACCAAAATATTGATATGGGTCGTCGTAAAGCCCAAGTTCTTGACCAAGTGATTCACAGTAAAGTGCCCAGCCTTCGCCATAGGAGCTGTACCAAAGTGTTTTTCTAAAGTCAGGAAGCTTTGTGTTTTCTTGCTGTAAAGAGATTTGAAAGTGATGCCCAGGGATGGCTTCATGTAAAAACAAGTCTTCATCAGAAAAAATATTGTATTCTTTTACATTTGGTATTGGCACATAAAACACGCCCGGACGTGTGCCGTCTAGCGATCCTGGATTGTAGTGCGCACTGGCCGATTTTTCTCTGAAAGCTTCAACCCTACGCACTTCAAAAGCAGTTTTGGGTTGTAACTCAAACAGGGCATCTACTTTAGCCTTCATCTTGTCGTGAATAGCGTTAAAGTTGTCAATGACCTGTTGAGCATCATCAAAAGGCATAAGTGATTTACGTGTACGCACATGATCAAAAAAGGCATTTAAATCACCCTTAAAGCCCACCTGTTCTTTGATGCGTTCCATTTCACTGCGCAAACGTGCAACCTCAGAAAGTCCAAGTTGATGGATTTCGTCAGCACTCATATTCGTAGTGGTGTAGCGTCTAATAGCATAGTTGTAATAATCTTCACCAAAAGAGTAGGCATCGAAACCGCTGCTATTGCGTCCCGCTTCTAAATATTCATTTCCCATAAACTCCACCAAATGATGATAAGCAGGAATGATTTTATTGGTGACCATATCTGCATAAGCTTTAGAAAGCTTTTCTTTTTGTGCTGCAGTAAAATCTTCTGGAAAACTGCGAGCAGGGGTATAGAAAATATTTTTTTCTAAATCGGCTTCGGTAATGGATGCTAGCTGTGGAACAACCTTACGGATTAGCGATTTTGGTAACACTATACCGCGCTCAATGCCTTCTTCCATACGCGTTTTTGCACTTGAAAGCCAAACCACGTAATCGTCCACTCTTGAGAGCCAATTTTCATAATCCTCAACTGTTTTAAATGGCTGTGCGCCAGTTCCTGTGGCCAATTGACCTATGGTTAGTTGTAGGGTCCACATTTGGTCAATGGGAAGTAATTCAGTGGGGAATTTCATCCCCATTAGGCTTGTTTCACATTCCCATTTTAGGATTTCTTTACTCAACTTGTCCTCTTCATTCAAACTTTTTTCATCAATACTGTTTAGCTGTTGCAGTATGTCGCTGTAAAAAGTCTTGTGCTTGCTTATAACAGCATCAGACAGGTAGTTTGGCAAATAATCGTTGTAGCGTGTGTCTCCTTGATAAGTAGCGCCTACAGGGTTCATCTTAAGTGTTTCTTCATGATAGGATTGCATTAGGTTGTGCAATTGCTCTGTTGGCGTAGAGGTCGTACAACTAAACACCAGGGCCACAGTAAGAAGTAATAAAATGGAAGTTCTCATAATGGTAGAATTTATTTTTAATTAGTTAATGTAGGTTGTTGTTTTTATTTCTCCTGCCAATGCTTTGGCTTGAGGAATCCATTCTTTTAGGTTTGCAATTCGTCGATCTTCACTGGGATGCGTGCTTAAAAATTCTGGCTGTTTACCTTTAGATTGCGCCTTCATGCGTGCCCAAAGCTTAGGAGCTTCTTCAGGATTATATCCGGCAATGGTCATAAGCTCCAAACCGATTTTATCAGCTTCAGACTCGTGTTTTCTGCTAAAAGGAAGCATTCCACCAACAGTGGTACCTATGCCATAGGCCATCATTATCTGTTGTCTTTTGCGTTCGTCTTGATTTTTACTTACTTCAGCAGTGATTATACCGCCAGCTTGTTGAACAATCCCCATAGACATCCGTTGTGCCCCGTGGTCAGCAAGTGCGTGGGCTACTTCATGTCCCATGATAGTAGCAATGCCGTCAGGATTGTCTGCAATGTCCATGATGCCCGTATAAAAAACGATTTTGCCACCCGGCATACACCAAGCATTTACTTGATCGCTTTTTACTAGGCGATATTCCCAGTCGTATTCGTTGAGTAGGTTAGGTTGCCCTTTGTAACTAAAGTAGGCCTGTGCTGCTTTGGCAATATCTCTTCCAATGCTAGACACAAGTTTGGCATTTTCTGTGTCGCGAACTATTTCATTTTCGCTTAGAAAAGCTTCATATTGTTTAAGTGACATGGCAAAAAGTGGCTTGTTGTCACCAAAAAAATTAAGTGTTTTTTTTCCCGTTAGGGTGTTTGTTTTGCATCCTACAACAATAGAAAGAAGCAGGAAAAGTGTTAGCGTTAATTTGAAGGGTTTCATTGAAAAGATTTGATGACTTAAAAATAAGAAATAAAATCTTTTTAGCTTCTATGTATTGGCAACTTGCCGCAAGTTTTTGATGGTTTCAAGCGGATTCTTTGAAGAAAAAACAAAACTCCCAGCAACCAACACATCCGCGCCAGCTTCGACCAAATCGGTACAGTTTGTAGCGTTAACACCTCCGTCAATCTCAATAAGTGTTGCAGATTTATGCGCATCAATCATGGCACGGAGCTTGCGCACTTTAGCGTAGGTGTTTTGGATGAATTTTTGCCCGCCAAATCCAGGGTTTACACTCATAATACATACTACATCAATATCATTGATAACGTCTTCTAACACGTTTACGGGTGTATGTGGATTTAGCGCAACCCCAGCTTGCATACCGGCGTCTTTGATGGCCTGTAGGGTTCTGTGTAAGTGTGTGCAAGCTTCGGCGTGGACAGTTAAAACATCCGCACCTATTTGAGCGAAAGTTTCAATGTAGCGATCGGGGTCTACAATCATTAAATGTACGTCCAATGTTTTTTTGGTGTGTTCTGCCATAGCCTTAAGCACCGGCATTCCAAATGAAATATTAGGAACAAAAACACCGTCCATGATATCCAAATGAAACCAATCTGCTTCACTTTGGTTTACCATATGGATGTCGCGTTCTAAGTTGGCAAAGTCTGCTGCCAACATTGATGGTGCAATTTTAACTGTGCCCATTATCCCAGGTATGTTTTTAAAATTTTACTTCTTGAAGTATGTTTTAGCCTTCTTATAGCCTTTTCTTTAATCTGCCTTACTCTTTCTCTTGTTAAATCAAAAGTTTCACCGATTTCTTCAAGTGTCATTGCATGTTGATTTCCAAGACCAAAATATAATCTGACAACATCTGCTTCACGAGGAGTTAGCGTATCTAATGCTCTTTCAATTTCTGTTCTGAGTGATTCATGTAAAAGCTGTCTATCTGGATTTGGTGACTCTCCACTATTAAGAACATCGTAAAGATTAGAATCTTCACCTTCAACCAATGGTGCATCCATTGATACAGGTCTTCCAGTGTTTTTTAGAGATTCTTTTACATCATTAACAGTCATGTCAAGTTCTTTTGCTATTTCTTCTGCTGAGGGAGCTCTTTCATGAGCTTGCTCAAGAAATGCATAAGTTTTGTTGATTTTATTAATTGATCCAATTTTGTTTAGGGGGAGTCTTACAATCCTAGATTGCTCAGCTAGTGCTTGAAGTATAGATTGTCTAATCCACCAAACAGCATATGAGATAAACTTAAAACCTCTAGTTTCGTCAAATCTCTGTGCAGCTTTAATTAGACCAAGATTACCCTCATTAATTAAATCAGGAAGAGTTAGTCCTTGATTTTGATATTGTTTTGCAACAGAAACTACAAACCTTAAATTAGCTTTAGTAAGTTTTTCAAGTGCAAATTGATCACCCTTTTTAATTCTTTGAGCTAATTCTACTTCTTCCTCAGCTGTGATAAGATCTACCTTTCCAATTTCTTGAAGATACTTATCCAAAGAGGCAGTCTCTCT
>JAQWKF010000052.1 GCA_029247985.1 Flavobacteriaceae bacterium | reverse complement strand
GCCCGTGAGTACAATTCCAAATAATCCGAAAGGAATGGATTGATGGGGTATGTTGGTTTTTTTTTCGTAATTAGCATATCGCTCATAAGAACAAAGTTAAAACTTTGCGTAACAAAAACAGCCTTGATGCGTTAATACAAGTATGAAACCCATTCTAAATGTAAATGAACTGACCAAAAAATTTGGTTCTTTAACAGCTGTAGATCGACTTAGTTTTTCAATAGAAAAAGGGAATGTATATGGAATGCTGGGGCCTAATGGCAGTGGCAAATCAACTACGCTAGGCATGATTCTCAATGTTGTAAATCCCACAACAGGAAATTTTTCTTGGTTTGGCGGAACGCAAAGCACGCATCAAGCACTAAAGCGCGTAGGCGCCATCATAGAACGACCCAACTTCTATCCCTTCATGACGGCAGCACAAAACTTGCGATTGGTTTGTAGGATAAAGGAAGTGCCGCAAGCCAAAATCGAAGAAAAGCTCGAGTTGGTGGATTTGTTAGATCGAAAACACGATAAATTCAAAACCTATTCTTTAGGTATGAAGCAGCGGCTGGCCATTGCCTCCGCCCTACTCAACGACCCCGAGATTCTTATTCTTGACGAACCCACCAATGGACTAGATCCACAAGGAATTGCACAGGTTAGGGATATCATTTTCAAAATTGCTGCTCAAGGCACTACTATTTTACTGGCTTCGCACCTCCTAGATGAGGTAGAAAAAGTATGTTCACACGTACTGGTGCTGCAAAAAGGAAAACAAATCTATTTTGGCCCCGTAACTGCACTAACATCTGACCATGGCTATTTTGAGCTTAATGCAACGGACCTAGCCGGTTTATTAAAAGCCCTTGAAGAAGACAAACGCATAAAAACAGTGGAACAGCAAGGCGCATTAGTATTGGCTTACCCCAACGAAACGTTAGAGATTGAAACCCTGAGTAAAGCACTGACGAGCAAAGGAATTGTATTGACGCATTTGGCAAAAAAACACAAAAGCCTCGAAGAACAATTCTTGACACTAACCAAAAAGAATAAGGCATGAAACGATTGTTTTTAATTGAATATGAGAAGCTGCGTGCCAATCGCTCAAGCCGCATCCTGATTGGTGCTTATTTTATATTGCTTACCTCAATTGCCCTCATTGCTGCCATTAAGTTTGATATTGGCCCCATAAAGTTTCATTTGGCAGAGCAAGGCATCTTCAATTTCCCCTATATATGGCATTTTAACGCCTACATAGGCGCTTGGTTTAAGATATTCCTAGCCGTGGTTATCGTTTCCATGACGGCTAACGAATACAGCAATAAGACCATCAAGCAAAACCTTATAGATGGGCTCAGCAAACGAGAATTCCTACACTCCAAATGGGTAATGCTCTTCTCCTTTGCTGCCGTATCTACGTTATTTATTTTTGTGGTATCCCTTATTCTCGGACTGATCTATTCAAACTACAACGAATTCTCTATCATTGTGCAAGACTTGGAATACCTAGCCGCATTTTTTATTAAACTAATGGCTTTTTTCGGCCTCTGCTTGTTTTTGGGAACAGCCATCAAACGATCGGCTTTTGCCCTTGGTTTTTTGGGAATATGGCAAATGTTTGAAGGTTTTTGTTATGGCATGCTCAAATGGAAATCACCAGAGTGGTTAAATGCAGAAGATGTATACCGCTTTTTCCCACTTAATGCGATGAGCAACTTGATACGTGAACCTTTTTCCCGCTTATCTGCTGTGCGCAACTTGGCAGATCAAGTTGGTGAGCAAATGACCAAGAACACAGATGTACAGCTTTTGGACATCCTTATCGTATCGGTTTGGTGCTATATTTTTTATGCATTGACATATCGCTTATTAAAACGGCGTGACCTCTAAGTTTTTGCTATTTTTGGCAAGCTATGGAGTTTCAACTTATTTCTGACTTTAAACCCACTGGAGATCAGCCAGGGGCCATTCGTCAATTGGCCCAAGGTCTTGCTGCTCAGGACAAATTCCAAACCCTCTTGGGCGTGACGGGATCAGGAAAAACCTTTACGGTTGCCAATGTGATTGTAGAAACCCGGCGTCCTACGCTTGTACTTGCACACAACAAAACCCTTGCAGCACAACTGTATTCTGAATTCAAGCAATTCTTTCCCAACAATGCAGTAGAGTATTTTGTTTCTTATTACGACTACTACCAGCCCGAAGCCTATATCCCCACCACAGGCACCTACATTGAAAAAGACTTGTCTGTTAACGATGAGATTGAAAAGCTGCGTTTAAGCACTACCTCCGCCCTGCTATCGGGACGCAGAGATGTAATCGTAATTGCTTCCGTTTCCTGTTTATATGGTATTGGAAATCCAGTAGAATTCAAAAAGAATGTCATCCACGTTGAAGTGGATCAAGTCATTCCCAGAACAAAGTTTTTACACCAGTTGGTACAAAGCCTCTATGCGCGTACTACTGCCGACTTCCTGCACGGAAATTTTCGTGTAAATGGAGATATTGTTGATGTGTTTCCAAGCTATGCCGACCATGCTTTTAAAATTCACTTTTTTGGAGATGAAATTGAAGCCATTGAAGTATTTGACCCCCTAACAGGTAACATAAAGGAGAACTTTGACAAACTGACTATTTATCCAGCCAATATGTTTGCGACCTCTCCCGAGGTACTGCAAAATGCCATTCATCAAATTCAAGATGACTTGACAGCTCAAGTGGACTACTTTAAAGACATAGGAAAACACCTTGAAGCAAAACGACTAGAAGAGCGTACCAATTTTGATCTAGAAATGATTCGTGAATTGGGGTATTGCTCAGGGATTGAAAACTATTCACGTTATATAGACGGCCGAGCGCCAGGCACCCGACCTTTCTGTTTGTTAGATTACTTTCCAGATGATTTT
>JAQWKF010000041.1 GCA_029247985.1 Flavobacteriaceae bacterium | reverse complement strand
ATAGCTGCAGCCTCTATATTGGCAAAAACCACCCGAGATGACCTCATGCTAGAATACCACCAAAAGCACCCGCACTTCGGTTGGGATACCAACAAAGGCTACCCAACCCCCAAACACCGCAACGGCATTCGAACACACGGTGCTGTTGACATACACCGTAAAACTTTTGCATTATTGCCAAAACAACTCTCTTTAGATTTATAAATTTGCATTATGAATCGATTGTTGCTATTTGCTGTCTGCGCCCTTTTGATTGGCTGTCAATCCAAACAAAATACAACAGGCTCACTGCTGGATTATTTACCAAACAATGCGGTGGTGGTACTAAAAAGCAACTCTTTTACATCTCTACACAAGTACAGTAACCAACAAGACGCCGCCATGGCAGCTGCTACCCTACTGCCAGAATTCTTCGAAGAACTAAACCAAATAGCACCAAACACCGCCGGACAATTGAGCTATCACCCTGAAGGAAAAGGCCAACTTATTCCGTTACTGATAAGCCAACAAAAACCCGTTTACTCCGATTCAGTAGCCGTGGATACCCTCCAATACAACAAAACACAGCTACTCAAAAGGAATTCCAATCCACCAAGCTTCTACGCCACTTGGGACAGCCTTCACTTTAGCTCACCTAGTAAATTGTTGTTGGAAAGTAGCATAAGGCTTCGTTCAACACCCAACAGCATTGATATTGAACTTGAGCAGCTTTACGAAAACACCACGGAAGACCATACCTTTTTTGTGTCTCAAAACATTGCGTCTTATTTCAATGCACTTTTTGAAGACATGAACCCTATGCCTTGGTCGCAGTGGAGCAAGTGGACAGCCTTGGTACCAACGGTCAACAGTAACGGGGTATATATGCAAGCCTATGGCGTTATGGATAGCAGGGGTGCTTCGCGTCTTTCTTTTCTTAAAAATCAAGATAGTGCCTTACAAGATCTAGCGGCACATATACCCAGTAACGTTAACACAGTTCAAGCCTTTAGTTTTGATCTGGACACCTACAAAAAGGCTTCACTCCGCTTTAAAGCGGTACACAACCTGCCCGAAACTGTTATGGATTCGCTACTAATGGATGCCACACAACTTGCTCAGCTTCAACTAGGGAAAGAAACCATGGTATTGGTAAAAACGAATAAAACACCAGACGATATCAAGCAAGCCTTGGCAAAAAAATCCAAAGCGCAATACACAACGGAAACACAAACGGTCTATGCTTTTTCCGATGATAACAGTATTACTAATCTGCTGCCACCAATTCTAAAGCAAAACACCTATGCTTTTGCTACATTACTGAATGAACATCTCTATTTGGGAACCTCGCAAACCGCACTAGAGTCCTTGATTTACGCACTTAACAAAGATGATGTTTTGGCGCAGAATGAACGCTTTCAAACCTATGTCAAAACCCTACCCAGTCGCAGTAGTTTTTGGGGATGGTCCGCGCCAGCCTATTTTGAAGCACAAGTAAAAAAAATGATGCCATCCCTAAGCAAAGTAGCACTTGGCGCATTTAGACAAGCAGACTATGTGGGTACCGTTGAAGGCGAGGTATTTTATGTGGCTTTAAGCCTTCAAAAACCCAACGATGAAGGCAAAAAAACGCAAGCCGTTGAGCTGGCTGGCACTGCTACTTTTGACACAGCTGTAATTTGGGGACCCTATGCAGTGCACAACCACAAAACACAAGCCTTAGAATGGGTGGTTCAAGACGAGGAAAATCAACTTTATTTATTGGACACAACCGGCGAAGCTATTTGGAAAAAACAACTCGATGTTGCTATTTTAGGTCCTGTATACCAAGTGGATCTATATCGCAACAAACGACTACAGCTGGCTTTTACAACAGAAAAAAGCTTCCAAGTTCTAGATCGGAACGGCAATCCAGTTTCAGGATATATCAAAAAAGGGATGCGTACATCTAGCACCCTTGGCGTTTTTGACTACGACAAACAACGCAACTACCGCATGGTATTGAGTAGCGGCAATGTCTTAAGTATGTATGACAGAAGCATGAAAAAGGTAAGCGGTTGGCGTAAAACCAAACTAAAAAGTGCACTTAAATACCCCGCCAAACACATTCGTATTGGCAACCGAGACTATATTGCCCTTGTGCAAAAATCGGGCAAAGGAGAACTGTTGCACCGCACGGGAAAAACACGTATCAAAATACCAACAGACGTAAAGCTAACACAAGAAATATACCCTTATCAAAGTGGCTTTGTAAGTATCGATGACAAAAACAGGCTTGTTCAAATCAGCACCACAGGAAAACTTACCAAAACAGCACTGCCCTTTGAAACACGTTATACCATAGCAGCAAATCGGAATACACTAGTCACGCTAACTGAGAATAAGGTTAGTATAAACGATCAGTTGGTGGAGTTAGATTTTGGGGTTTATGCCCCTCCACAAATTCAGGTGGTCAACAACAGGACTTACATCCTTATTTGGGACAATCAATCCGATAAAGTTTATGTATTTAATCGAGATGCCAAACTACTAGATAGCTTTCCCGTAATTGGTCGCAAATGGGCGATGCTGGGTCAAGCGGTACCTGGATCGGCAGTATATCTGGCCACACAAAACAACAGGAAAGAGTTACGAATCTACAAAATGCCCTAGGTCAGATTGGTCTCAAAAATACGGGAAAAGTGCTCCTTAAATTTCTTTATGACTTCTTGCATATCAACAGCTGCACCCAACTCCTTTGCCATTGAAGTAATGGACTTGTCGGCTATTCCACAAGGGATGATATAATCGAAAAAAGACAGGTCGGTATTAACATTTAGTGCAAATCCGTGCATGGTTACCCAACGGCTGGTGCGAATACCCATGGCACATATTTTACGGGGGTTGGCACCTTCAACGTCTAACCAAACACCTGTTTCACCCTTACTCCTAGTAGCTTCGATATTGTAATCGGCAAGAGTAGCAATAACGCATTCTTCCAAAAAGCGTAGATACTTGTGAATGTCTGTAAAAAAGCAATCCAAATCCAAAATTGGATAGCCTACCAGCTGTCCAGGACCATGAAAGGTTATATCTCCTCCACGGTTGGTTTTAAAAAAGCTTGCCCCTTTTTCTTTCAAAGTGGTGTTGTTGACCAGTAAGTTGTTTTTGTCTCCGCTTTTACCTAGGGTATAGACGGGGGGATGTTCAACAAAAAGCAGATGATGAGCCGTTGGGGTTTGGTCATCTGGATTTCGGCGGTTATGGATTTTTTGGTCTATGGTTTGTTGAAACAAATTCTGTTGTAAGGCAGTTGCAGCTTCATAAGTTACCAGTCCCAATTGGCGGACGCGCACCGTTGGTTTATGGCTCATAGTCAAACGGTCGGTTGAGAATGATCAGTGCGCCTATGACACCCGGCACCCAAGCACATAGTGTAAGTAAAAAAACAATAACAAAGGAACCGCAGCCTCTATCGATTACGGCTAGTGGGGGAAATAAGATCGCTAGTAGGACTCTAAATAAACTCATGGTTGTTCAAAGATACAAATTCGTGATATCTTGAGAACTCATACGCATTGGTTATCTTTGCCACAGAAAAATTTGGGATGCAAGAGCTATCAGAACAGGAACTTGTCCGTAGAGAGAAATTAGCAAAACTTCGTGAGTTGGGTATTGACCCTTATCCAGCGGCTGCTTTTGATGTTTCACACTACGCTACAACGATTAGTGAAAAATTTGAAAACGGGCTAAATGTACGCATGAGCGGAAGGCTGATGTCTAGACGTGTGCAAGGAAAAGCCAGCTTTGCCGAGCTTCAAGATGCAACTGGTAGGGTGCAGCTCTACTTTAACAGAGATATCTTATGTAAAGGTGAAGACAAAACCCAGTATAACGACGTTTATAAAAAACTACTTGATATAGGCGATATCATAGGAATTGAAGGGACCATGTTTACCACGCAAGTGGGAGAAAAAACTATTGAAGTCCACCAGTTGCATGTGCTGAGTAAATCGCTTCGCCCTTTACCGCTACCCAAAGTAGATTCCGAAGGCAACACCTATGATGCATTTACAGATGCCGAGCAACGCTATCGTCAACGCTATGTGGATTTGATTGTAAACCCACAGGTGAAAGATGCCTTTGTTAAACGCACCAAAATCACCAATACGATTCGTTCTTTTTTTAACGATCGTGGCTATCTAGAAGTTGAAACGCCCATATTACAACCCATTCCTGGTGGTGCTGCAGCACGCCCATTTGTGACACATCACAACGCGCTAAACATACCGCTCTATCTTCGTATTGCTAATGAATTGTATCTAAAGCGCTTGATCGTAGGTGGTTTTGACGGTGTTTATGAATTTGCTAAAGATTTCAGAAACGAAGGGATGGACAAAACCCACAACCCTGAATTTACGGTAATGGAACTCTATGTGGCCTACAAGGATTACCACTGGATGATGGAAACAACGGAAGCCTTACTTGAAGAAGTGGCGGTTGCTGTTAACGGTGTAGCAGCTGTGGCGGTTGGTGAAAATAAAATAAACTTTAAGGCGCCATATCCACGAGTGCCCATTTTAGATGCCATTCAAGAACACACAGGAATCGATGTTTCTGGCATGGATGAATATGCATTGCGTAATACTTCAAAAAAATTAGGTCTAGAAGTAGATGAAACCATGGGTAAAGGAAAGCTTATTGACGAGTTGTTTGGTGAGCTTTGTGAGCACCACTACATCCAGCCCACATTTATTACAGACTACCCGAAAGAAATGAGCCCACTGACCAAAGCACACCGCAGCAAACCTGGTTTAACAGAACGCTTTGAGCTAATGGTTAATGGAAAAGAATTGGCCAATGCCTATTCGGAATTAAACGACCCCATTGAACAGCGAGAACGTTTTGAAGACCAAATGGCACTCTCTGAAAAAGGGGATGACGAGGCCATGTTCATTGACCAAGATTTTCTTCGGGCATTAGAGTATGGCATGCCACCTACTTCTGGTATTGGCATTGGCATTGATCGTCTTGCCATGCTGCTGACGAACAACAGTTCTATTCAA
>JAQWKF010000037.1 GCA_029247985.1 Flavobacteriaceae bacterium | reverse complement strand
CGTGTCAGTGGTCTCGCTTTGATAGATGATTGCGGGCTGCTTGGGTGTGGCATTACGGAACACATGGTGGGCATAGCTAAGTTTTGCACCTGTGAACCATTTTGTCTTCCAAAATGGGATCGCTGGAACATAAATCGCTGCATAGGGGGTGTCAAAACCTACGCTGAAAAAATGGGCAATACTTTCCCAAAAGGCAGTTTGATTTTCAACACTCCATTGATGAAGACGGGTATAATCTTCAAAAGTCAATCCATAGGATTGCTGTAAAAAAGCAGTGTATACAGAAAATTGAGAAGGTGTTTTGGGTTGCATAGGGGGAAGATACAATGTTATGATGAAATATGTAATTTTAGGCTGTGGATTTACCCAACTCTTCTGTGCTTAATCTTTGGAATCGCTTTACTCGGCAGCATCGCCAATACAAGAATAGCTCAATTCCAAATCACTTTTATTTTTGTGACAATGAACACGATGCTAATACGTGTGCTGAGTTGGTGGTACAAAACATAAAACAAGCTACTGCGCCCTCTATATGGTGGTACGAATACCACAATGAACCCATGCCCAAAGTTGGCACTTTATTTATCGTAACCGATTGGCATGGTGAGGCAAAAGTCATTATTGAGGTTACAAAATTAGAGCAAATACGCTTTAAAGATGTTGGTGAAGCATTTGCTTATACTGAAGGCGAAGGAGATAGAAGTTTAGCATACTGGAGAAAAGTACACAGAGCTTATTACACCAGAGAGATGGAAAAAGCGGGTGCCCATTTTAATGAAAACATCCTGATTTCTTGCGAGTATTTTAAGCTGATATTCTCTTAAATAGTTACTACTCCACCGTAACCGACTTTGCCAAGTTTCGGGGTTGGTCTACGTTGCAACCGCGCATAATGGCAATATGATATGAAAGCAACTGCAATGGAATGGAAGCAAGTATGGGTACTAGAGCCTCTGTAACATCTGGGATTTCAACAACATGGTCTGAAAGCAGCTTAACACTTTCATCGCCCTTGGTAACAATTGAAATGATGTTGGCGTTACGCGATTTTATCTCTTGCACGTTACTGACAATCTTTTCATAATGCCCCTTGTTGGTCGCGATAACCACCACGGGCATATTTTCGTCGATTAGCGCAATTGGCCCGTGCTTCATTTCAGCGGCGGGATAACCTTCAGCGTGGATATAAGAAATCTCTTTAAGCTTTAACGCCCCCTCAAGCGCAGCCGGAAAATTATACCCCCTACCCAAATACAAAAAATTGGATGCGTCCTTGTATTCACGGGCAATTTTTTCAATTTGTTTGTCGTAGGTCAACACAGCCTCTATCAATTTTGGAAGTGCGGCTAATTGCTTGGCAACACGCTCAAAATCTGCTTTTCCAACCGTACCCTTAAGTTGTCCCAAACGCAGTCCCATCATGATAATCACCGTGAGCTGAGTAGTAAAGGCCTTGGTAGAGGCCACGCCTATTTCAGGACCCGCGTGTGTATAAGCACCCGCATCTGAAGCTCTGGCAATAGAAGAACCTACCACATTACAAATACCAAACACAAAAGCACCATTTTCTTTGGCAAGCTTTATGGCAGCAAGCGTATCGGCAGTCTCGCCAGATTGTGAAATGGCAATGACAATGTCTCCTTTATTGATAACGGGTTTGCGATAGCGAAATTCAGAGGCATACTCCACCTCAACGGGAATACGTGCGGCATCTTCAAATAAATATTCTGCCACCAGACCAGCGTGCCATGAAGTTCCACATGCCACAATGGTAATACGGGTTGCGTTTTCAAATATCTCCTTGTTTTGTTCAATGCCAGAAATATTGATTTGCTGCTCGTCTACCAGCAATCGCCCCCTAAAAGTATCGGTTATGGCGCGGGGTTGCTCGTGTATTTCTTTCAACATAAAATAATCATAGCCTCCCTTTTCGATAGTTTCTAAGGACAACTTTATGTCTTGAATAGTAGGGGTAATCAACTTATCACTTATGATGGAATACATTTTAAACCCTTTCTTTCTAGAGATGACTGCCATTTCGTTATCGTCTAAGTATATGGTACGTTTGGTATACTCAATAAAAGGTGAGGCATCGGAGGCAATAAAATATTCATCCTTACCAATTCCGATAGCCAATGGGCTGCCTAATTTGGCAACCACTATTTCATCTGAACGATCAACGTCAACAACTGCAATGGCATAGGCACCCACCACTTGAGAAAGGGCAATCTGAACGGCCTTACCAATCTTGACCTTTTGGTTGATTTTGATAAACTCAATAAGATTTACAAGTACTTCCGTATCGGTATCTGATTTAAAATGAAAACCATTGTCCAACAGCATTTTCTTGAGTGAGGCATAGTTTTCAATAATACCATTGTGAACAATAGCTATTTTACCAGAATTAGACAGATGTGGGTGTGAATTTAAATCAGACGGAATACCGTGCGTGGCCCAACGAGTATGCCCCATTCCTAAAGATTTGCCTTTGGTGGAATGCGTAGCAGCAAGCTGTTCCAAATCTAAAACCTTACCTTTCGTCTTCACAACAACGTTGGACTTGTTAAAAAGTGCAACGCCAGCACTGTCATATCCCCTATATTCGAGGCGCTTTAAGCCTTTAACAATAATAGGGTATGCATCCCGATGACCAATATATCCAACAATTCCACACATAAACGTCTTGTTTAATTAAACAACTAATCTATCACAAAGATATTGTATGTATTGTAAATATTAAAAGATGACGGTCTGTGCTTTTAAATAAAACCACGATTGGCAGCTTGTGAAAATCAAACTACTGAAAATAAAAAATCCCGATGCAATGCATCGGGACTGTATTTGATGTGGGCGCTGAGGGATTCGAACCCCCGACCCCCTCGGTGTAAACGAGGTGCTCTGAACCAACTGAGCTAAGCGCCCGGGGGGTGCAAATATATAAAATAAGAGGCGTACCAAACCATGTTCATTTTATTTTTTTA
>JAQWKF010000146.1 GCA_029247985.1 Flavobacteriaceae bacterium | reverse complement strand
GAAAATTTTGAGACAGGATATACTGATGGGGCTGATTTGATAGGGGTAAATGGCTGGCAAGTTTTTCAAGATAACCCAGTAGTACAAACTATTCAAAGCACAGGATCTGGGAATAATAACTCGGATTGGTTTGTTGAATTTAGAACTGGAGGTTATCAAGAAATCCAAATGGTCAAAGAATTAGTCCAAGGTAATACATACTCTTTCAAAGCATTTTTCAAACGTACAAATGGGTATAATGGGAAAATGCTAATCAGAGTCATGAAGCTAGGAGGGGCTGCTCCTTTAGAAATCGATAAATCATCAGACGGTGGTGTTAATAACGGGTACGAAGAAAGATTATTAACTTTCACAGCTGATGAAAGTGTAAATTATGGTTTTAGAATACAACAAAAATCTGGAACTTCTTATTTTCAAATTGATGACGTGGAGATTAACTGTACCGATTGTCAAACAGCCTCGTTTTCTGATCTTAATGATTTTCAATTCAATATTTACCCCAACCCCGCGAAGGATGTCATCAGCTTTCAAACTGAATTGCCATTGGAGTCTGTGGAGATATTTTCACTTACCGGATCCAAAGTGCTCTCACAGTCAAATAATGTTAGACAAGTAGAGGTTGGAAACCTAGCCAAAGGCATCTATATGCTAAAGGCTTCTGCTGTAAACGGAAAAGTAGCCACACAAAAACTGATCAAAGAATAATTTTTTTGACAGAAAACTATTAATCAAAAACTTCCTTAGTAATTAACTTGGGAAGTTTTTTAACGTAACGAATTATGTACACGCATATCGTCCTTTGGAAATTAAAAGAAAATGCCAATGGCATGAACCGTGCTCAACTCGCACAAGAAGTCAAGCGACGCTTGGACGAGTTGCCTTCGCACATTCCAGAAATCCTCTCTTATGAAACGGGAATCAATGTGGGGGACTACGGTGCTTCATTTTTTGATGTCAGTTTGGTTTCTACTTTTAAAAACAAAGATACTTTTTGGACCTACACCAAATATCCAGTACACGACGAGGTGGTGGCATATATTCAATCCATACAAGAAGCTGAGGAAATCGTTGATTATTTAAGTTAGAAGGTAATTAGTGACCAATATATGCTAAACAATAATGAATAAACAACCTAAACAATTTTTAGTTTGCACTTGATAAACACAATTAAAAATTAATG
The DNA here is from genome assembly GCA_029247985.1 of Flavobacteriaceae bacterium. GTDB lineage: Bacteria > Bacteroidota > Bacteroidia > Flavobacteriales > Flavobacteriaceae > UBA7446. The sequence continues at coordinate 2,336 of JAQWKF010000146.1, read as the reverse complement.
ACTAAAATCACCAACATTGAAACTTTTGTACTGAAAGACACTTTAGAAAAAAGTTTTTTCTTTTCTCAATGGGAATATTCAGAGCGCTGTATATGTATTGTTAAAATTTCCTGCTCTGATGGTACTTACGGTTGGGGAGAAGGCTATGGTCCTGCTCTCATTTTGGAGTCTGGAATTAAGTTTTTAAAATCTCAGGTGATTGGACAAAATCCCTTACACAATGAAGTGATTTGGAACAAGATGTACCGCAAAACACTTGATTTTGCCCGCCGTGGTGTTTTGGTAGCCTCGATGAGTGCTATAGACATCGCCATTTGGGACATTAAAGGAAAATTATTGAATCAGCCTGTGGGTGCATTGCTAGGGGGCGTACACAGAAATTATGTAGTTCCTTATGCCACTGGAATGTATTTTACAGAAAAAGACAATCCGACTAAAGATTTTGAGGAGGAGGCCAAAAGGTATTTGGAAAAAGGGTTTAAGGCCATCAAGATGAAAGTGGGTCTAGGTATTGACAGAGATGTTTCTAATGTGAAGCATTTACGCTCCATCATTGGAGACGATATCAAACTTATGATTGATTCAAACCATGCCTACACCTATATGGAGGCACTTGAATTGGCGAAAAAATTAGAAGCCTACCAAATATCCTGGTTTGAAGAGCCTGTCTCTCCAGAATTCTACGAGCAATATGCCGAACTACGGCAAAAAACCACCATACCAATTGCAGGAGGTGAATGTGAGTACTTGCGTTTTGGCTTTCATCAACTCCTTAGAAACAAATCGGTTGACATTATCCAACCTGATATTTGTGCTTGTGGCGGACTGACAGAAGCCAAGCGCATCGCCTCGCTAGCCTCCACCTATGGAGTAGATGTGGTTCCCCATACTTGGGGTAGTTCTATAGGCCTGCATGTAGCTCTGCATTTCATATCCAACTTGGAGTCTGTTCCTGGACGAATGTTTAGCCCCGATTTTCTGTTGGAATTTGATCAGACAGAGAATGCGTTGCGAGAGCAGCTTACATTTCCTATATTAGAAATGGAAAATGGAATAATACAAGTGCCAGACAGTCCTGGACTGGGACTAGAAGTTAACCCAGATGCGCTTCATAAATTTACCAATCCAACGAACGGGGTTGTTGATATTAAAGAATTATTGAAATAAAGAAATATGGATTTCGGTTATCATAAAATGTATATCGGCGGGGCGTTGGTAGATAGTGTATCCAAAACCAGGTCGGATGTTATTTGCCCAGCTGACGGCAAACCCATAGCTCAAATTGCAGAAGCAGGGAAAGCGGATGCTGAAAAGGCACTAGAAGCTGCCCAAAAAGGATTCGAGTTTTGGTCAAAATGCTCTTTGTCAGAACGTACCCAATGGATGTTAAAGCTCAGAGAAGCCGTTCTTGAAAACGAACACTTGCTTAGATCCGCCATTGTTTATGAAATGGGCAAAACCTATGACGCTGCTTTGGAGGACATTGAAGCGGTAGTTAATGCTTTAGAGTGGTATCCTAACGCCATGAAAAATTTACGTGATGAGCAAATCCCAGATTACGAAAATACCCATACCCACAAAATGATTCAACAACCCGCTGGGGTAGCAGTCGCATATTTGGCTTGGAATTTTCCGCTACTCAATGTGGGTTTTAAACTAGGCCCCGCCTTGGCTTCTGGATGTTCTATTATTATTAAACCCTCTGCATTGTCGCCACTTTCAGCTTATATTTTAGGTAAAATCATACATGATATTGATTTTCCAGCTGGTGTGGTCAATATTTTGTCTGGGCCTACTAGCGAAGTTGCAACTACGCTTAGCAAAAGTAAAATACCCTCTGTCTTGACCATGATAGGGTCGACGGCTACTGGTCAACGTGTGATCGCAGACAGTGCTACATCTATCAAAAAACTGAGTATGGAACTTGGCGGTAATGCGCCATTTATTGTATTTGAAGATGCAGATATTGACAAAGTACTCGATTTAGCAATCGGAATAAAATTTGGTAATAGTGGTCAGATTTGCGTTGCTGCCAACAGATTTTTTGTGCACAAAAGCTTGTATAATTCGTTTTTAGAAAAATATGTTGAACGCGTTAAAAGCTTAAAGCTTGGTTTTGGTATAGACCAAAAACCTGACATGGGACCTATGGTCACAAGAAATGATAGAGATCGCATGTTTGATTTGATCAATGATGCCAAAGAAAAAGGAGGCGTTCTGTTAGCGGGAGGAGAAATTCCTCAAGGAATGAAAGATGGAAATTGGATGATGCCCACCGTAATTTCAGGAATGACCACAGAAATGCGCCTGTTTAGGGAGGAAACCTTTGGTCCTAT
>JAQWKF010000063.1 GCA_029247985.1 Flavobacteriaceae bacterium | reverse complement strand
GCAAACTTACGCAATACGTTGAATTTAGTTACTTTTGCCCTTCCGGGTCATTAACTCAGTTGGTTCAGAGTGTCGCCTTGACAGGGCGGAAGTCATTGGTTCGAATCCAATATGACCCACAAAACATGATTTTTCAAAAAGAAATAAGCCTTCCACCTTTCCAAAGGGGGTTTCATTTAATCACTTCATATGTTTTTAGTGAGATTCCCAAGCACAGTGGTGTAGTTCATGTTTTTATCAAGCATACTTCTGCAAGCCTAACCATAAACGAAAACGCCGACCCCAGTGTTCGAGTAGATTTTGAAACACATTTCAACAAAATAGTTTCAGAACACGACACACATTACACGCATACCCTTGAGGGTCCTGATGATATGACCTCACATATTAAAAGTAGTTTATTGGGATCATCTGTTAGTTTTCCTGTCCAAAACGGCGTACCCCAATTGGGTGTTTGGCAAGGTATTTATCTGTGTGAACACCGCAATCATGCTGGTTCAAGAAAAATTTTCATTACTTTCATAGGGCAATAATTTAATATTTAATCTATGCGAATTGCTTTTCTTCTTTTAATTCCATCGTTATTTCTCGTTCACGCACAGCCTTCAGATGAACGCATTAAGAACCTTATAGCTAGCAACCTAAATGAAACCATTGAGCTAAGACATTGGTTTCATCAACATGCCGAGTTGAGCAACAGAGAGTTTAAAACGTCGGAAAGAATTGCGCAAGAATTGAAAAAAATAGGGCTTATTCCCCAAACGGGTATTGCCAGAACAGGAGTTGTTGCTGTTTTAAATGAAGGTAAGCCAGGTCCCGTGGTGGCACTACGGGCTGATATAGACGGACTTCCTGTTAAGGAAAGAGCTGATCTTCCTTGGGCTTCTAAAATGACGGGCATATATAATGGGGAAGAGGTACCGGTCATGCACGCGTGCGGACATGATACACATACAGCCATATTGTTGGCTACCGCAAAAGTTTTATACAGTATAAAAGACCAGATTCCTGGTCAAGTGAAGTTTATTTTTCAACCTGCAGAAGAGGGGCCACCGCCTGGAGAAGAGGGAGGCGCAGCGCTGATGGTAAAAGAAGGTGTTTTGAAAAATCCAGATGTAGATGCCATATTTGGATTGCACATTAGTTCAAAATCAACTGTTGGGCAAGTCATGCTGAAACCAGGCTCAATTATGGCTGCAGTTGATGAGTTTAGAATTGATTTGACAGGCGTGCAAACCCACGGTTCTACTCCTTGGACGGGAATTGATCCGATAGTTACAGCTTCTCAAATGATTAATTCAATCCAGACCATCGTAAGTCGAAGTATGCCCCTGACTACAGCCGCAGCCGTTGTTACCATTGGCAGTATTCATGGGGGTGTGAGGAGTAATATCATTCCAGAGAACCTATACATGTTGGGCACCATAAGAACCTTAGATACTAATATGCGCACAACTGTTCTTAAAAGGCTTGATGAAATAGTACAAAATATTGCAGCCGCAAACAATGTAAAAGCAGATGTCACCTTTATGAATAGCTATCCTGTTACTTACAATGACCCAGCTCTTTATGAAAAGATGTTGCCGACATTGAAGCGAGTTTGTGGTGCTGATAATGTAAAGTATATGGATGCCATTACAGGCGCGGAAGATTTCTCCTTTTTTCAAAAGGAAGTACCGGGTGTTTATTTCTTTATTGGTGGCAGCTCAAAGGGTGAGGATTTGGATAAGGTGGCGCCTCACCACACGCCAGACTTTTACGTTGACGATTCAGCGCTAGAAACGGGTGTTGTCTCCATGACCTCGCTTACTCTGGATTATTTCACAAAATGATTATAGGCTGTCAAGCACTTTTTCTAAAGTAGCACTTCTCGATCCTTTAATAAGCAGCTGATCGGCCTCAACGGGATTGTTTTTTAAAAACAAATTGAGCTCATCCACTGAGGCAAAGTAATGTGTTGTTACGATGTGTTCATAGGGTTTGCCTACCCAGTAAGATGCTTCAAAGTCCTGGTTTTTGACCAAATCAACCAAAGCTTGGTGCTCAGCCGACTCATATGTTCCTAGCTCTGCCATGTGTCCCAGTATCACGGCTTTTTTTCCACTCCTTTTACCAAATGCTGCAATGGCAGCTTTCATACTACTCGGATTAGCATTATAGGCATCAAACGTCAGCGTCTTGCCGTTATGTGCCATCAGCTGTGAACGGCTGTTATTTGGAGTGTAATCACTAACCGCTTTGGCAGCCATTACTAACGAAACACCAAAGTACGCCCCAATGCTAACAGCAGCAGCAATATTTTCTTTGTTGTAGGTGCCCACTAGCTGTGTGGGTATTTCAATATTTTGATATACTAATGTTAGGGTTGGTTGGTCTTGGGTAATCCTAAATTCAGATGGTTTATAGGTAGCGTGTTTCACATCACCTATTGAACTAAGTAGCTTATCGTCATCTTCATTGACAAAAATAATCCCATCCTTTTTTTCTATAAAATCATAAAGTTCTGTTTTGCCCTGAAGTACACCTTCTTCTGATCCAAATCCTTCTAAATGGGCTTTTCCTACATTAGTTATTAGACCGTGAGTAGGCTGAGCCAGTTCGCATAAAAAAGCAATTTCTTTTATGTGGTTGGCACCCATCTCTATAATTGCATGACTGTGCGCTGTTGTTAGTCGTAACAATGTTAGCGGCACGCCTATATGATTGTTGAGGTTTCCATCAGTAGCCAATACCTTATGAGTAGTACCTAAAACAGCACGCATAAGCGCTTTGGTCGTGGTTTTTCCATTACTCCCTGTGAGCGCAATCAATGGAATATCGAATTGGTTTCTGTGATGTTGGGCAAGTGCTTGTAATGTTTCTAATACATCATTTACCAAATAACAATTTTGGTTTGTTTCCGCCACCGCTTCATTGTCAACTATGGCAGCTAGCGCACCTTTTTCAATGGCTTGGTGGGCAAACGTATTTGCATTGAAATTAGGACCGTTGAGGGCGAAAAAAAGTTGATTGAAATTTACTTTCCTGCTATCGGTTTGAACCCCTGAAGATTTTAAAAATAATTGATATACTTCTTTAAGCGAAGTCATGGCTTTAGTCGCGCGGACGTTTCTTTAGCTTGCTTTCGCCTAAGTAGGACATCGCACAACGAAAGCCAATATAATCTGCCGCCATAAATTCGGGTAAGTAACGTCTTTGTGCTGGATCAAGCCAATAGGCACGGTCTTTCCAAGACCCCCCTTTTATAACACGTGTTTGGTCGGAAATCAGCGATTTTACTTTTTCTTGGTCAGGAATTGGAATTCCTTTTTTATCTATCGCAAATTTGTACATTTCATTGGCATCGCCATTGGGGTTTGACTGCTCATCTCCATCAAGGTAGTCTGTATTGTCGGCTTCATTGAAGTTTATTCGTAATTGACTATCTTCTTCATCAATTTTAGAAAAAACCACATCACCCGGAAGTGCCCTAACTGCAAGTTTGTTGTTAGGCATAATATCAATGATTACCTCCTCTACAATTTTTGTCTTTCCATCTTCGTTAATGGCGGGTTTCGTATATAGGTTTCCTCTATAATAATTCATATCAGAAACATCATTATTAATGATAGGGCGATAAACATCTGCAACCCATTCTGATACATTGCCACCCATGCCGTAAAGTCCAAAGCTGTTGGGAGGGTATGCTCGTACAGGGGCTGTAATATCAGCATTGTCAGAAGACCACCCTGCAACTCCACTGTAATCTCCCTTACCTTGTTTGAAATTGGCTAACTGGTCTCCTTCATTTTTGCGTTTCGATGACCTGGTCGAAGCACCTGACCATGGGTATTTCTTTTTACCGCGATAATTGTTGTATTCTCTAGCTTCATTTAAACCTAAAGCTGCATATTCCCATTCGGCTTCAGTTGGTAAACGATATTCGGGGAAAAGGATTCCATTTTCAATTCTTGCGACATTTAAGATAATAGCGTCTGTTTTTCTTCCTCTTTTTTCTCTTGCAACTTCACTAATCTTGCCTCCAAATGCTTGGCTTGGTGCACGTAAATAAGTCTGAGTATTAAATTTTTCGTTCGCTGGAATATCATCATTATTTGAACTATATTCTTTTATAAAGTAACCATTATTTTCTAACCTACTTTCATTTACCCGATCTGTGCGCCATTTGGCGTAGTTTGTGGCTTGTTGCCAAGTAACTCCAACTACGGGATAATCTTGGAAAGATGGGTGCCTCAAGTAATTGTTTACCATATCTTCATTAAAGCCAAGTGGACTTCGCCAAACCATGGTATCAGGTAAAGCTGCAGTGTATACATCAGCATATGAACCAACCTTATCTTTGTATACGCGCTCGAGCCAATCCAAATACTCGTTGTACATTAAGTTTGTAACTTCTGTTTCGTCTAAGTAAAATGAACGTACTTGCACTCGAACAGGTGCGTTATTCCAGTCACGCATGACATCGTCTTGTACTTTACCTTTTACAAAAGTTCCACCTGGAACAAAAACAAGTCCAGGCCCAGTTTCTTGACCTTTATAGCCAGTTTCATACTGAAAGCCTCCTCTTGATGAATTAATGTCCAATCCTGTTCCTTGGGAAACATTTGAACGCCGCTTGCTTGAACTACAACTAGAAATAAGTGCAATTATTAAAACGGAAATGAATAGATTTGTGTACGTTTTCATTTTAAATTTTCGATTCATATCAAAGGTGCAATATACGAATAAATAGTGCGTTTATATACTTACAAAACGAAGTCAAGTATAAATTAGTATGTAGCACTTGCCATACGATTACGAATCGAGCATCGTTATTAACATATATGCATAACAGTTTTATTGCTCTTATCTTCTTTATTTTTGGGTGGAATTCCATTTCTGCGCAAAGCTTGAGTACGCATCCTTTTTTAGACCAAACGATGGTTTCGTGGCGTCAATTTAGTGTAGAAGAAACTGGTGTTCATAAAATATCTAGAGATTTTTTAAGTAAACTAAACCTCCCAGTAGAGGAAATAGACCCTAGAACAATCCGAATTTTTGGGCGTGGTGGTCAGATGCTTCCATTGAAAGTAGGGGATGAGGTAGAAACGTTGTACGAGAATGCGCTATTTGTGAAGGGTGAGGAAGATGGAAGCTTTGACGACGGAGATTTCATTTTATTTATGGGTTATGCTAACGATACTTGGAATGAAGAAAGTGAAACTTCCCTAAATCTTTATCACGATACCGCACAATATTATATTACTTATGGCACTTCTTTTGGAAAACGTGCGTTGGTTCTAGAGGGTACAGAAAGTCCTAATACAGATGCTGTCACCAGCGCTGTTTATACTGCCTATTTAGAAGAAGATAACTACAATTTGGGGTCACTTGGAAGGCGTTGGTTTGGTCAGCGTTTTTCCGATGAGCAAGAAGAGACTTTTATACTTGAAACGCCCAATGTTGCTACGGGTACTCAAATTGATGTCGCGGCTCGAGTAGCCTCAGACGGGTCAACTGCAACCACATTTGAGTTGACTGTTGGTAGTGATGTAGACATTAAACCCATGAGCGGTTCCAATAAAACAATAGTCGGGGCGGAGCCTAGTACAAGGTTCAATCAGCTTAGAGGAATGCTTCACTTGTCGCAAAATGCCACAGAAAGCATTACTGCAAAATTATTGTATCGTTCAAATGGAGACCTTGCCGCAAATGGCTATTTGGATTTTTTAATGGCACAGTACCATAGAAACTTAGATGGTGCAGGTGAAAGCTTTATGTTTTCATTGGCCTCTCAAGACCCTGCCCGGCAACTTATGGTCGCTTCGGCCTCAAGCGAAACGTGTATATGGGAAATGGACGGAGACGTAATTCACATACCTCCGACTGATGCAACTTCATTTGGCAGCGATGTTATTGTGAACGAAGGAAGTAGATTTTATTTATCAACAGCTTATAAAACGCCTTTTTACAGTAACAGTACACGCGTATTGAATCCGTCTTCGGCTTTAAAAGATTTAAATGCATTACCGCCCACTACTTATTTGTTGATTACAGCAGAGGCATTTCGAAAAGAAGCAGAATTACTTGTAAGTCATCGCAAAAATGTTGCGGGGTTGTCTGCTCAAGTGGTAACGGTCGAGGAAATTTATCAAGCCTTCTCAACAGGGCAACAAGACATTGCTGCCATCCGAAATTTTGTGCGCTACTTATATTTTTCACAAGGCAAAAAACTCAAATACTTATGCTTGTTTGGAGATACGAGTTATGACTACAAAAAAAGATATGCTACTAACGACATGGTGGTGCCTACTTTTCATGCCTTAAACAGCTTTTCACTAACAAACTCTTTTATGTCCGATGATTTTTTCGTTATGTTGGATGAAAATGAAGGGCTGCTGACTTCTTATGATCTCATGGATGTTGCCGTTGGGCGCATGGTCTTTTCCACTGCTTCCCAAGCCAGTGTGCTGGTGAATAAAGTCATGGATTATGAAAATCCAAAAAATAAAGATAGTTGGAATAACAGCTTCACGATACTTTCTGATGACGCAGACAAGTCGCGCGATAAAGATGATTTTTCTTTACAAGTAACACTCAACGACTTGGGGGACGAGATTGTGCGTCAGAAACCGATGATGAATATTACTAAGATTCACGCAGATGCCTATAAGCAAATAGCTTCAGCTGGGGGAGATCGGTATCCAGAAGTGGAGACTGCTCTTGAGAATAGATTATCTCAAGGTACTTTGGTAGTCAATTATTTTGGACATGGAGGTGAAGATGGCTTGGCTCAAGAATTTATTGTGGATAAAGACATGGCCTCAACCTTATTTCACCCAGGAAAATATCCTCTTTTTATCACCGTTACTTGTGAGTTCTCTCGATTTGACAATCATACCAGACCAACGGCTGGTGAAATGTTATACCAAAATCCCACAGGTGGTGCCATTGGAATGATTTCAACTACTCGGCAGATTTATATTAATAAAGGAATCGATTACAATAAAATTTTATCCAAATACCTGTTTTCTTATGGAAGTGAGGATTATACCAGTATTGCTGAGGCCTTGCGACTTGCTAAAAACGAATTTACAGACGCAAACCAAAAACGTGTGCTTTTTTACATAGGCGACCCTGCGCTTAAACTTCATATTCCCAAACGAGAAATTGCCATATCTCACTTAAATGGCGTTCCTGTAGCCGATGTCCCTGTTGCAGATCGTCAATTTAAAGCACTTGATAAGATCACCTTAGGT
>JAQWKF010000058.1 GCA_029247985.1 Flavobacteriaceae bacterium | reverse complement strand
TAAGTGGTATTTAATTTACTTTTGGCTCATTATTAATTCAAAATAAATAAATAATTAACTAAACATTACATTATGAAAAATAATTTATCATCCATTTTAACGTTTTCAGCACTTGTGCTCTAGTCATTCCTCCGAATACTAAAAAAGCTACAAGAGCTAAAAACGTTAAAATAGATGATAAATTATTTTTCATAATGTAATGTTTAGTTAATTATTTATATTGAATTAATAATAAGCCAAAAGTATACTAATTAGTGTTTACCCCCTTATTAAATTAGGGGGTAAGTGTATATATTTATATAAAAAATAATATGAACCCCATTAAAATAGGGGTATAATAAAATTTATATGCTTTTTTTGTTGATAGTGTTGCTAAAACTGCTTATGCAATAACATTCCAGCATATATACAGGCCATTCCTAGTGTAAAAGTGCCAATACTGTAAATAAAGAAGTTGAAAAGCTGGCCTTGCTCAATAAAGCGCATGTTCTCTAATGTAAAAGTGGAAAAGGTAGTCAGGCCGCCACAAAAGCCAACAGCTAATAACATATGCTGCGTATTGGATACAGAAGACTTTGTGCTGAGAAAACCCATAAGTAAGCCCAACAACAAACACCCTATTACATTTGCGATAAGTGTCGCCAAAGGTAACTGAGGAGATATGGGCTTTATCAAAAGTCCTATACTATATCTAAAAAGGCTTCCAAGCCCCCCACCTAGAAAAACTAGTAAGAAAGAAATCATATTCATGCTACACGATGCTTTTAAGACCTACCAGTAAGCTGACAAAAATTAAAAAGCCTATCAACACCCAAAAACTTCCTTTAAAATATTTTTTACTTTTTTGTTTGTCCTTTTTGTAGCTATATATAATGACGAAAGTGAAGCTTACAATAAAAAAAAGGGCAAAAATCAATTGACCGTTGCTGAACATAATGTTATTTTTAGCGAAACTATAAAAAAATGCAAGACCAACTTGATGCAGTAGCGGCATTTCACAAAGCCTTTGGCGTAGGAGTCGCTCAAAAACCAACAGCTACAACAGCTGATGACATATTAAACTTACGCCACAGATTGATGGCGGAGGAGAACGAAGAATATCTTGAAGCAGCAAATAACAATGATTTGGTTGAAGTGGCCGATGCCCTTGGCGACATGCTCTATATATTATGCGGCACCATACTCACACACGGCATGCAACACATAATTGAAGATGTCTTTGCAGAAATTCAGGACAGTAATATGAGCAAACTTGGTGTAGACGGCAAACCTATTTATAGGGAAGATGGTAAGGTAATGAAGGGACCTAACTACAGGCGTCCAGATTTAAAGCAGTTTTTGGACTAGTCACAAACTTTGTAGCGCCAATGAAATGGATCTTCAGCATTGTTATACTGTATATCCATCAATTTTTCCTTTAACATTAAGGCAAAGCTATTTTTTGGCAGTGGGGTTTCAAATTTTTCTCCTTTGTAGCCAAAACCATCAATGGTTTGGACCACTACAGCCGTACCACTACCAAAAATTTCAAGTAGTGTACCCGATTTTGATGCTTCAATTAGTTCGGCAACACGAAGCATGCGCACTTCAGTTTTTAATCCTAAATGCGTTGCTAAATCCAAAATACTCTTTCTTGTCACACCATCTAAAATACTATCACTTGTTGGCGCCGTAATTAGGGTATCACCAATGCGAAAGAATAAATTCATGGTGCCAGCTTCTTCAATATATTCGTGGGTGGCAGCATCAGTCCATATTACTTGTTGGTACCCTTCACTTTTTGCCAATTGGGTAGGGTAGAACTGACCTCCATAGTTTCCAGCTGCCTTGGCGTAGCCTGTACCACCTTGAGGGGCACGACTGTAATGATCTGCAATTTTTACACGAACCTCGCCACCATAATAACTGCTTACAGGTGCACAAATAATCATAAAACGATATTCGGTTGCAGCAGATGCTTGAACCCCTGCTTGAGAAGCAAAAACAAATGGTCTCACATATAACGAATTTCCTTTTCCTGCTTTTACCCAAGCCTTGTCAAGAGTAATGAGCTGTTTCATGCCATCTAGAAATAGGGCTTCTGGAAATTGTGGTATCGCAAGACGTTCGGCAGACTTATTAATGCGTTTTGCGTTCTGATCAGGTCTAAACAACCAGACACTTCCCTCGTCATCTTTGAATGCTTTCATGCCCTCAAATACAGCTTGACCGTAGTGTAAAACACTTGCAGCTGGAGAAAGTTCCATGGGTGCATAAGGTACAATCTCCGGGGTCTGCCACTGTCCGTCACGGTAGTCGCAAACAAACATATGATCCGAAAAAGTAGATCCGAATGCAAGATTGCTAAAATCAACGGTATCTATTCTAGATCCTGTTGAGGGTGTTATGTGTATTGATGCGTTCACACAACAAAAGTATAAAAATCTTGGGTGCACAATTCTAGGTAGCTTAAATTTACCAAAAAAAAGATGCATATTCTCATAACAGGTGCTAGTGGATTGGTTGGTAGATCGCTCATATATGCCTTGAAACAAAGGGATTATCGCATTTCAACACTCTCTACAAGCAAGCATTCAAATCCTGTTTCAGCCCGTATTAAAACATACTATTGGAGCCCTAGCAAGGGTGTTTTAGACACAAAAGTACTTGATGGAGTTGACGTAATCATCAGCCTGGCAGGCGCTAAAATCAATCAGCGATGGACAAAAAAAAATAAAAAAGCCATTTTTGATAGCCGTGTAACCGGAACCCAGCTCATTCAAAATGCGCTCAAAAACAATCCCAATCACAGCGTTTCACATTTTATAAGCGCATCAGCTGTTGGTCTTTATCCTTCAGATTTTGATAAAACCTATAATGAGAATGACACCAAAGTTTCGGATTCCTTTACTGGCGAGGTCGTGGCTGCATGGGAACAACAAGTAGAAGCAATAGCGCCTTATGTTACGCACATCAGTAAAATAAGAATTGGTTTGGTTTTGGCACGTTCTGGTGGCGCACTAATCCCATTAGCAACACCTGCTTCATTTGGTTTGGGCGCATGGTTTGGTTCTGGAAAGCAATGGCAGTCTTGGATTCACATTCAAGACTTGGTTCACTTATTTATGTTTGCTATGAATCACCCCGGAACCTATAATGCTGTGTCGCCAAATCCAATCACTCAAAAACAGTTGGTTAAGGCTATTTCAAGGCAATACAAAATGCCCCAATGGCTGCCTGGTATTCCTGCTTTTTTAATAAAGTTGGCCATGGGGAAAATGGCCAGCATACTTTTTGACAGTATTCGTGTTTCCAGTGCCCACGTGCAAGAACAAGGATTTTCTTTTGTTTTCCCTACAATTCAAGAGGCGCTTCAAGATTTATTACCCCTTAACTCAAAAAAGTAGTGTCATTTTGACATAGAAGTTTTTTTGGCAGTACTTTTGCCACATACTTTAAAAACGATTATGGCTGCCAAAAAGGAAAAAAAAACAGCACAAAAAGAGGTAAAGCAAGAGGCACAAGAGTCCGTTGTTGAGCGCAACGAACTTCTTGAAAACCAAGAAGCTTTAGAAGCGGAGAAAAACAAGTTTTTACGTTTGTTTGCCGAGTTTAAAAACTATAAAAAACGCACAGCCAAAGAACGAATCGAGCTGTTCAAAACAGCTTCTCAAGAGGTCATGGTAGCATTGCTGCCTGTTTTAGACGACTTTGAGCGTGCGCTTTCCGAACTGGATAAAGCAGATGATAAGCTCACAGGTATTCAACTTATTTACAATAAATTCTTTGACACCTTAAAACAGCAAGGGCTAACTAAAATGGAGATTGCGCCCAAGGCAGTTTTTGATGCAGAACTTCATGAGGCCATAACCCAGTTGCCCGCTTCAGATGACCACCCAAAAGGTAGCATCATTGATGTTGTAGCTTCTGGATATAAACTGGGCGATTTAATTATCCGTTACCCCAAGGTAGTGGTGGCACAATAGTTATGAAAGAAGATTATTACGACATACTAGGCGTCAGCAAGTCTGCTTCAGCTGCTGAAATTAAAAAGGCATATCGCAAAAAAGCGATTGCCCACCACCCCGATAAAAACCCTGGGGATGCGGAAGCTGAAAAGAAATTTAAAGCCGCAGCAGAGGCGTATGAAGTGCTAGGCGATGAACAAAAACGCGCCAAGTATGACAATTACGGTCATGCCGCATTTGATGGCAGCCAAGGCTTTGGTGGCGGTGGCATGAATATGGACGATATTTTCAGTCAGTTTGGGGATATTTTTGGTAGTGCTTTCGGTGGTGGTTTTGGTGGCTTTGGAGGAGGCGGACAGCGCCGCACCAAGGGAACCAACCTTCGTGTTAAGGTAAGCTTAACTCTCGAAGAAATGGTGCTTGGTGTTGAGAAAAAAATTAAAGTAAAACGCAAAAAGCAAGCACCTGGTGTTAGTTATTCGACCTGTAAAACCTGTCAAGGTTCAGGTCAAACCATGCGTATTACCAATACTATTTTGGGTCGTATGCAGTCTGCTACAACCTGTACTGCTTGTAATGGTGCTGGTCAAACCCTTCGTCATCGTCCTGCAGGAGCTGACAGTTATGGTATGATATCAGAAGAAGAAACGGTATCCATTAAAATTCCTGCAGGTGTTGAGGATGGCATGCAGCTAAAGGTTTCTGGTAAAGGAAATGAAGCGCCTGGTCAAGGAATTTCTGGAGATATGATCGTGCAAATCACCGTAAAGGACCACCCCACGCTCAAGCGTGAGGGCAACAATCTTCATTTTGATTTATACATTTCTTTGTCTGAAGCTGTATTGGGTACCTACAAAGAAATTGATACGGTCGGAGGCTCTGTGCGTATTAAATTAGAGTCTGGTATACAATCAGGTAAAATCTTACGATTAAAAGGCAAGGGCATCCCAAGTCTTAACCATTACGGTACGGGAGATATGTTGGTTCATGTCAATGTTTGGACACCTGAACAGTTGACTAAAGAGCAAAAACAATTTTTTGAACAACAGGCTACACACGACAATTTTAAACCTAGTCCAAAATCTAGTCATAAATCATTTTTTGATAAGGTAAAGGACATGTTTTCATGATTTTATGAGATTTGTATTCATAAAGTTTATATATTTGAAGCAACGATAGATTTATCTATAGTTATTTTTCTTTTTCATAGCAATTTTTTCCCATCCTCTTTTTGAGGGTGGGTTTTCTTTTTTTAGCAAGTATTTTGTCTATATTAGAGTATGGAAAAAATCAAATCAATCTTTCAATATAATATTGGTATAGGCGATGCTCAAATGAGCGTCGGTTCTTTTTTGGTTATGGTTTTACTAATCATTGCCCTATACTTTACCATGCGCTTTGTGCGCAAATTACTAACTCGCAAATTATCTGATGAGCGCAAAGGAAAATTCAAACCTGTCTTTTCATTCTTTAACTACTCGCTTTATACGGTAATTGTGTTGCTTGCTTTGCAAAATGCAGGGGTCAACCTAAACGCGCTTTTAGCCGCATCAGCCGCCTTATTGGTAGGTGTTGGTTTTGCTTTGCAAACCTTTTTTCAAGATATCATTTCAGGTATCTTTATTTTAATAGATCAAACCGTTCACGTAGGCGATATTATTGAGCTCGATGGGAAGATTGGACGTGTTGAAAATATAACACTGCGTACCACTAGAGCTGTTACTCGTGACAATAAGGTACTGGTCATTCCCAACCACAAGTATTTGACTACAACACTTTTTAATTGGACGGAGAACGATAAAGTCACTGGGGAATCTATAAATGTGGGTGTGGCATATGGTACTGATGTGGAAAAATTCAAGAAAGTAGTATTGGAGATTGCAGCACAGCACCCAGACGCAAGCAAGAAAAAAGATCCCATACTTTTGTTTCAAGATTTTGGAGATAGCAGTCTAGACTTTACGTTGGTTGTATTTACTGAAAACGCATTCAAAGGCGCCATGATTAAGTCTGATATTAGATTTGCTATTGAAAAAGCATTGAGAATCAATGATATAGAGATACCTTTCCCACAACGCGTGATACATACATCCAACTAAATGGCAGAAATTTTAATTGTAGAGGACGAGGCAAACATTCGTCGTGTATTGCATAAGATACTTATTGATGTCGACAAAAACATCAACGTAAGTGAGGCCGCCAATGGTGTAGAAGCCATATCAATGGTGGACGCACAGGCATACGACCTTATATTATGTGACATTAAAATGCCAAAAAAAGACGGTCTTGAGGTGTTGGAGCATATTCAAAAAGTATCTCCACAATCAGCAGTTGTGATGATATCAGGCCACGGGGATTTAGCAACTGCCGTAAAGGCGATGCGTATGGGCGCTTATGATTACATTTCAAAACCACCTGACTTAAATCACCTGCTACAAACAGTCAATGCTGCACTTCAGAAGAATACTTCACCTAATAAAAAGACCAAAAGTACTACTGTTCCCAAGCAGTACACCATGATTGGGAATTCTGAAGCTATTCAAGCCATTCACAACATGGTTGAAAAGGTAGCGCCAACTATGGCGCGGGTAATGATTCAAGGCCCTAATGGTAGCGGTAAAGAATTGGTTGCAAGAGCATTGCATTTTAAAAGTGATCGTTCCAGCGCACCATTTGTAGAAGTCAATTGTGCCGCAATTCCCACAGAACTAATAGAAAGTGAACTCTTTGGGCATATAAAAGGCGCGTTTACTTCTGCCCACAAAGATCGCAAGGGGACTTTTGAACAGGCACAAGGCGGTACACTGTTTTTAGATGAAATAGGAGACATGAGTCTTGCTGCACAAGCCAAAGTTTTACGTGCCTTAGAAGAACACAAAATCCAACGGGTTGGTAGTGCTAAAACCATTGCGGTGGATGTTCGTGTTATTGCTGCTACCAATAAAAACATTAGAGAGGAGATTGCTCATAATCGCTTTCGTGAAGACTTGTACCATCGGTTAGCTGTGATAGAAATTCATGTGCCTGCTTTGAACAACAGAAGAGATGACATTCCTCTTTTGGCAGATCATTTTTTATCCCTTTTAACACCAAATAAGGAACTCCTTCCTGAAGCCGTTGTTGCACTGCAAAAAATGGATTGGACAGGTAACATTCGGCAATTGCGTAATTTTATTGAGCGATTACATATTTTGGGTGGACATCAAATATCCGCGCAAGATGTATCAACATATACCCTTTCATAAATTTCATCGATGTTAAGAATTATCTTTTTTCTCTTTTTAAGTGTTGCGCTACATGCCCAACCAAATTCCTCAGATAAGAAACAACTCAAAACATTTTTTGACACTTCATTGTTGAATGGACAAGCTTACGAATGGCTAGATTATTTGACCAATCGAATAGGCAGTCGTTTGTCCGGTTCATTGGGTGCAGAGCGTGCTGTGGCTTGGACCAAAGCAGAGTTGGATGCCTTGGGTCTAGATCGTGTTTATTTACAACCCGTTAAAGTTCCCAAGTGGGTAAGGGGTGCAAAAGAGTTTGCACTTA
Organism: Flavobacteriaceae bacterium; assembly: GCA_029247985.1. GTDB lineage: Bacteria > Bacteroidota > Bacteroidia > Flavobacteriales > Flavobacteriaceae > UBA7446. Next base: position 30,161 of record JAQWKF010000058.1, on the reverse strand, counting down.
TAGAAACAGCACCCGGTGTAACCTTTAATGTGCCCATAACTGCCCTTGGTGGTTCTGTTGCGACACCTTCTGTTGGATTAAAAGCATTTGTTGTTGAAGTGCAAGGTATAGAGGAGCTCAAAGCTTTGGGTAGGGAACAAATTGAAGGAAAAATAGTTTTCTTTAACCGACCTATGCAAGCCAACCTGATCAGTACTTTTCAAGCTTATTCTGGTTGTGTTGATCAGCGTTATAGTGGAGCTAAAGAGGCAAGCGCGTATGGAGCTGTCGGCGTCATTGTGCGTTCAATGAACTTACGCTTGGACGATCTTCCACATACAGGAGCCATGAGCTATGGTGACCAAGAGGTATCTAAACGTATACCTGCGGCTGCTATTAGTACCAATGCAGCTGAAAAATTAAGTAAGCTTTTAAAACTTGAGCCCAAGCTTAAGTTTTTGTTTCGTCAACAATGTAAAACGTACCCTGATGTCTGGTCACACAACGTTATAGGCGAGATTACGGGAAGTGAATTTCCAAAAGAAATTATAGTAGTAGGCGGTCACTTGGATTCGTGGGATTTAGGGGATGGCGCTCATGACGATGGGGCAGGAGTAGTACAGTCTATGGAGGTATTACGCTTGTTTAAAGCCACGGGTTATAAACCAAAGCGTACCATACGAGTCGTTTTGTTTATGAATGAGGAAAACGGACTTAGAGGCGGGAATGCCTATGCCGACAATGCACTGTTGACAGGAGAACGACATATTTTTGCTCTTGAATCTGATGCAGGCGGTTTTACCCCGCGCGGTTTTTCATTTAATTGCTCAGACGAAGAATTTGCACAAATTGAGTCCTGGAAACCTTTGTTTAAGCCCTACTTAATTCACTATTTTGAACAGGGTGGAAGCGGGGCTGACATCAGACCTCTAAAAAACAAATACAATGTATTGGCGGGTCTTCGTCCTGACTCCCAGCGCTATTTTGATCATCATCATGCTGAAAATGACACCTTTGACGCCGTAAACAAAAGAGAACTTGAGCTTGGTGCAGCAACCATGACTTCGCTCATATATTTATACGATATGTATGGGTTGGCTGTACCATCTGACAATACTTTTGCGCGTTAACAACCTCAATAATGCTCCAACAATACACCAAAGAATTTAAAACTAACCTACGCTTGGCCTGGCCTGTAATGTTAGGTATGGTAGGACACACGTTGGTACAATTTGTCGATAATATCATGGTGGGGCAATTGGGAACTACCGAATTGGCAGCTATTTCTCTAGGTAACAGTTTTGTTTTTATCGCCATGTCCATCGGTATTGGTTTCTCAACAGCCATTACACCGCTTATTGCCGAAGCTGATGCCGAACAAAACGCCCATGCCCTACAAAAGGTATTGCATGAGGGGTTGCGCCTTTGTATCATTCTAGGTGTCGTTCTTTTTCTAGGTGTTTATATCGCCAAGCCGCTGTTGTTCCAAATGGGACAAGAGCCTGAGGTTGTTGCATTGGCTTTTCCCTACTTAAACTGGGTGGCTGTTTCCTTATTGCCTCTTGTTATTTTTCAAGCATTTAAGCAGTTTTCAGACGGTATGTCGCTTACCCGCTATTCTATGTATGCTACGGTATTGGCTAATGTCGTAAATGTTATAATCAATTACGTGCTCATTTTTGGGATATGGATATTTCCAAAATGGGGTGTTACAGGGGCAGCAGTGGGCACTTTAGCCTCCAGAGTGACCATGTTGGTTTTTGTAGTCATATTACTTTATCGCGATCCAAGAACAGCTGCAATCCTACGGCAGTTGGTTCCCAAACGGATGTATAAAAAAGAATTAAATCAATTGTTGCAATTGGGTCTGCCTTCATCTCTTCAAATGTTTTTCGAGGTCAGTTTTTTTACTTTTGCCATCTGGGTATGTGGGTTTTTAAGCAAGGATGCCCAAGCAGCCAATCAGATTGCGCTCAACCTTTCTTCCATGACCTTTATGGTGGCTATGGGATTGAGTGTAGCAGCAACCATTCGTGTAGGAAACCAAAAGGGCTTTAGGGCTTTTGGTGAATTGAAACGCATAGCTTTATCTGTGTTCTTGCTCACACTGCTGTTGGATGTTGTTTTCGCAGGGTTCTTCGTTGCTTTTAACGAATGGCTTCCATGGTTATATCTCGACTCAACTACCGGTTTAGACACATTTGCAGTTGCTGAACTGGCAGGATCACTGTTGTTTATAGCTGCCTTTTTTCAAATTTTTGATGGCGCCCAAGTGGTCGCTTTGGGGAGTTTAAGGGGTTTACAGGACGTTCGTATCCCCACTTGGATTACCTTTTTGGCATATGGACTCATAGGTGTACCCATAATGCTTTACTTGAGTATAGAAGCAAATATGGGCGCAAGAGGTGTTTGGATTGGTCTATGCCTTGGCCTGGTGGTATCTTCATTGTTGTTGTATCTTCGCTTTAGGTACTTATCTATTAAACTAATACGTACGTATGGCTGATACTATTCCAACATTTTTACTTGCAGATAATGCAGAACACCCCGATGCTGTTTTTGTAGTACACACACAGTTTCCACGCTTTATACTAAACTTGGCCAATGACGAACTCGAATGGTGGGAAACCTTTGCCAAAGAGGACAAAGAAAGCGCTACAGAAGAAGTTGCTTTGTGGATTGAGCGCGCAACTGAATTCTATGACAACGAAGTAAATAAATATACCGACTGATGGATGCGTTACTGCTTTGGGATCAAGAACTCTTTTTATGGCTTAACGGTCTGGGCTCAGAGCCTTTTGATGCCTTCTGGATGACAGTCACAAACAAACGATATACCATAGGATTTTATGCCATACTTACTGCTGTTATGAGCAAACGGCTAGGTTGGAAAAACACACTATGGATGCTATTGACCATAGCACTGCTTATTACTTTTACGGACCAAATAACCAATCTGTTTAAAGACGGGTTTAAACGATTACGTCCTTGTCATGAGGTTGGGCTAACTGACATCATGCGTCAGGTTAAGCCAGGCTGTGGGGGGAAGTATGGGTATTTTTCTGGACATGCTTCAAATTCTTTTGCTATGGCTACTTTCTTTGTGGTGCTTTTCGCACGACATTTAAAATGGCTCCGGTGGCTATTTCTGGTAGCAGCCTTGGTTGCTTACAGCCGCATTTATATAGGCGTGCATTATCCGCTTGATGTCATCAGTGGAACCTGTTTTGGTATTCTGGGTGGGTGGCTCTTCGCTAAGCTGTACTTGCGCTTTATTCCAAATCCGATTTAATCAACTCGGGATAATTTTGCAAAAAGGCACTCACACGAGGTTTGGATACAGCTTTTATGTAGGGATTGTTAGGATTGTTCTTTTCGTAGTCTTGATGGTAGTCTTCAGCTTGATAAAATACTTCAAACTTTTTTACTTCAGTAACAATAGGATCGGGGTAGCGTTTGGCAATTGTTAAGTGTTGAATACTTTTTTCTATAACTTCTTTTTCTTCTGCCGTTTTGTAAAAAGCTATGGACCGATAATGCGTCCCTCTATCTGGCCCTTGACGGTTGAGCGTAGTGGGGTCATGGGAACCAAAAAATACGGTAACTAAAGTTTCAAACGACACGACATCTTTGTCATAAATGACTTTTGTAGTTTCTGCATGTCCTGTTCTTCCGGTAACCACCTGATTGTAGGTCGGATTTTTGGTTGTTCCACCTGCATAGCCAGAAATTGCCTCGTGAACGCCCGTAACTTGCTCAAATACAGCTTCGACACACCAAAAGCATCCAGAAGCAAAATAAGCTACTTGATATCCTTCTTGAACGTTGTATTCGCTCGTTGCTACTGGCTTGGCGTTATCAACAGGTTTTGGCGCTGAAAAAGAACATGAAAGCAATTGAAATGCAGCAATTAACGATAGATAAGCAGCAGGCATAGGTTATGTTTTTATAAATGTTTTGATGAACTCCTTGCAAAAAGCATTCCAGCTTCTTTTTTCTTGTAGCGATTCATAAGATTTTGTGTCGCTAAATAATTTATTTTCAGTCAGTGCCTTTGTTATCATTTGAGATAGGGCAGTGGGATTGGGTTCACAAACAAGCCCTGTTTTTTCTGCAATACCATCAGATAGGCTGCCTACATTGGTCACTATGCAAGGTTTAGTATAGTGGATGGCCATAGGGGTTATGCCACTTTGTGTTGCTGATTTATAGGGTTGAACAACCCAATCACAGGCGCCAAACCACAGGGGTATTTGTGCAGTAGGCACAAAGCGATCGTGAAAAAACACCAGGTCATCTACGCTTAACGATGCCGCCAATTCACGATATTTACGCATGGGCTCATAGGGTTCGCCTACAACCAAAAGTCTTGCGTTGGGTTTGGTGTGTCGCAATTGTGGCAACGATTTTATAAGCAAATCCAACCCTTTATAAGGACGTATCAATCCAAAAAACAGCAGGTACTCCAAACTAGGGTCTAAGGCCAATTTTTCTTGGGCAACTTCTTGTGAAATGGGCTCTGGAAGGTCAGTGTCAATGGGATGAAAAAAAGTTAGTATCTCTTTTTGCGTGTATTTTTTTAGTTCAGTTGCTACGAAAGCTGACATACACAAAACGTTGTCTACACTTCCTAAAAATGTATTGAGTAGAAATTTGTCAGCTATTTTACGCTCGTGGGGTAAGGCATTGTCTACCCAGGCCACTTTTTTTGTTTTAGTTTTTTTTGCGATGGTGCTGTAGCACATCGCTAGCCACGGAGTCCAATAACGGAAAATGACCAACTTGGGTTTTAATGCTTTGATGCGTTTGGCTGTACGCAACCAACTAAGCGGATTTAATGTGTTGATAGTGTTAATAGTAGCAAAATCAAGTTTCTTTTGTTCTGTTGCGTACTGGGTTTTTCCAGGGAAAAATAATTTAGGATAGAGTGTTGTGAAGGAAAAAACGCATACTTCTTCGCCTTGTTGCACAAGACTTTGCACAAATGCAGCAGAGGTGTCGGCAATACCGCCTCTAAAAGGATGGATTGGCGCAACTAAGACCACCATTTTAACTGTCTTGAATAAGCACCCATTCCCCTTTGTCGAGTAGGGGTTCTGCTTGTTTAAATTTCACTGTTTTCTTCTCGCCACTGACAATGTGCTGAATGTCAACACGCTCATTGCGTCCTATTTTTGGACGCTCACGCACTATTGTTTCTTGTTTTTCAGCAGCGGGTCGTCCAGATTGTTGCGAAGCTTGACGCATGGCCTGTTGGTCTTGATTGAGCACTTCCTCTTTCGAAGTATTTACACGCTCTTTACGGCGTACACTTCTTGCCTCACGAATATTACTGGCATCTTGTGTAGGTAGTGCCCCCTTAAATAAAAACGAAATAATATCTCGGTTTACCGTATCCATAAACACACTAAACAGTTCAAAAGATTCAAACTTGTAGATAAGCAATGGGTCTTTTTGTTCGTGTACGGCAAGTTGAACAGACTGCTTTAGTTCGTCCATTTTACGTAAATGATCTTTCCACGATTCATCAATAATGGCCAGGCTTATGTTTTTCTCAAAGTCACGGATTAGATTTTTACCCTCACTTTCAAATGACTTTTCCAAATCACTCACTACGTTTAGGGTTTTAACACCGTCTGTGAAAGGCACTACAATACGCTTAAATGTATTGCTCGGATTCTTGAACACATCTTTAATCACTGGAAAAACGCGTGCTGCATTTTCCTCCATCTTTTGTTGATAATGTGCCAAAGCTGCTTGGTAGACCATTTCAGTGAGTTCCGTTTCGTTTTGGTTCTCAAAATCCTCAGCACTGATTGGGCTTGTAAGCGAAAACAGTCGAATCAACTCAAACTCAAATTGCTTGTAGTCTTTATTTGCGAGGTTGACCGAACATATTTGATCACAAGTATCATAAAGCATATTGGCAATATCTACCTGCAAACGTTCTCCGTTAAGGGCATTGTAGCGCCTTTTGTAGATTACCTCACGTTGGGCATTCATTACATCGTCATACTCCAGTAAACGCTTGCGAATTCCAAAGTTATTTTCTTCGACTTTCTTCTGAGCACGCTCAATTGATCGCGTCATCATTCCCGCTTGAATCACTTCGCCTTCTTTGTGCCCCATGCGATCCATCATTTTGGATATGCGTTCTGATCCAAACAAGCGCATCAAGTTGTCTTCTAGCGACACATAGAATTGAGAGCTACCAGGGTCTCCTTGACGGCCTGCACGTCCACGCAACTGTCGGTCAACCCTTCTTGAATCGTGCCGTTCTGTTCCGACGATGGCAAGACCACCAGCCGCTTTAACTTCATCGTTTATTTTTATATCAGTTCCCCGTCCAGCCATGTTAGTAGCAATGGTAACCACACCTGCGTTTCCAGCCTCAGCGACTACATCAGCCTCTTTTTTGTGAAGCTTGGCGTTTAGTACGTTGTGCGCTACTTTCCGAATGTTCAACATGCGACTTAACAATTCAGAAATTTCGACGGAAGTGGTGCCTATTAGTACTGGGCGTCCAGCTTGTGAAAGTGCTGTTACATGATCAATTACGGCGTTGTATTTTTCACGTTTTGTCTTGTAGATGAGGTCATTTTCATCTTTTCGTGCAATGGGTCTATTGGTTGGTATTTCAATAACATCCAATTTGTAAATTTCCCAAAACTCACCTGCTTCAGTTATTGCAGTACCTGTCATGCCCGAAAGCTTGCGGTACATACGGAAGTAGTTTTGAAGTGTAATGGTGGCAAAGGTTTGCGTCGCAGCTTCGATTTTTACGTTTTCTTTAGCTTCAATAGCTTGGTGTAAGCCATCAGAATAACGACGACCGTCCATAATTCGCCCTGTTTGTTCGTCAACAATCTTCACCTGATTTTCCATCACAACATAGGCTACATCCTTTTCGAACAGGGTATAGGCCTTTAGCAATTGATTCATGCTGTGTATGCGTTCACTTTTGATGCTATATTCTTTAAAAAGCGCATCTTTTTCTTTGGCCTCTTCTTCTGGTGATTTTCCTTGTTGCTCTATACTTAAAATAGCACTTCCAAGATCGGGCAACACAAAGAAATTAGCATCGTTTCCTTCTTTAGAAAGTTGTTCAACCCCCTTGTCTGTAAGCTCAATTTGGTTGTTTTTTTCATCAATAACAAACAACAAATCGGCGTCCACTTTGGGCATCTCTCGGTTGTTGTCTTGCATGTAGAATCCTTCTGTTTTTTGCAGCAATTGGCGGATCCCCTCTTGACTTAAAAACTTAATTAATGCTTTGTTCTTCGGCAACCCTCTGTATACACGTAACAACAGGAAACCGCCTTCTTTGGCATCTCCTTCGCTTATAAGCTTTTTGGCTTGGGCAAGTACCGTCGTTAGGTGCTGACGTTGCTGTGAAACCAAAGTCGATATTTTGGGTTTTAGGGCATCAAATTCATGACGATCACCATCCGTTACTGGCCCAGAAATGATTAGGGGGGTTCGGGCATCATCTACCAAAACCGAATCTACCTCATCAACAATGGCGTAGTTGTGGGGTCGTTGTACGAGATCATCCATGGAGTGTGCCATGTTATCACGCAAGTAATCAAAGCCAAATTCATTGTTGGTACCATAGGTGATGTCTGCTTTGTAGGCATTTCTCCTTGCTTCTGAGTTAGGTTTGTGATAATCAATACAGTCTACGGACATCCCGTGAAACTCAAATATGGGTGCCATCCAAGCGCTATCACGTTTGGCCAAATAATCATTTACAGTTACCAAATGTACACCTGCCTCCGATAAGGCATTTAGGTAAACAGGTAGGGTGGCCACCAGAGTTTTTCCTTCACCTGTTTGCATTTCGGCAATCTTACCTTGGTGTAAAGCAATCCCACCAATCAATTGTACATCGTAATGTACCATGTCCCAGGTAACGGACTTTCCTGCAGCATCCCAAGCATTTGCCCATATGGCTTTATCGCCTTTGATTTTGACATTTGATTTGGTTGCTGATATGCTGCGATCAAAGGGGCTTGCTGTAACTTCTAAATACTCGTTTTCTTTAAATCGTTTTGCAGTTTCTTTTACAACAGCAAAGGCTTGCGGGAGTATCTTGTCCAAATAACTAGCTACTTCTTCATGCGATTGCTTTGTAAGATTGTCAATTTCGTTGTAGTGATTTTCTTTTTCGTCAACATCAACCGTTTGTTCAATGGTTGTCTTGAGGTCGTCTATCTTGTCAAAAAATGGTTTGCGAATTGCTGCAATTTCTTTTTTAAACGTAGTTGTTTGATCGCGAAGTTGGTCGTGAGTTAAGTCATTTAATGTTGCGGTGGCTTGATGAATTTTATCCACCAAGGGGTAAAGTCCTTTTAGGTCTTTTTTGGCTTTGTCACCAACAAATGTTTTAAGAATACCACTAAGTACACTCATAGAGAAGAATATAGGAAATCAAAAGTAAGCAAAAAAAGCGAAGGTAAAATCGAATAATTAGTATTCGTCCTCGTTCCAAAGATAATCTTCGTCCGTAGGATAATCAGGCCAAATTTCTTGGATGGATTCATAGATTTCTCCCTCATCCTCAATAGATTGGAGATTCTCTACTACTTCAAGAGGAGCACCTGTTCTAATAGCATAATCGATAAGTTCGTCTTTATTTGCCGGCCAAGGGGCGTCACTTAAATACGATGCAAGTTCTAAAGTCCAGTACATGAAGTTATTTTTAAGGAGTTGCAAAAATAAATTTTTATTGCAGTTATGCAAACAAAAACTTACTTACTTGGTATCCACTTGATTTCGTCCTTGCCATCCCAGATAGCCAAAGCTCTTGCCAAACAAAAAAGATAGTCAGATAATCGGTTTAAATAAACCAAAACGTTATCGTCCACAAAGTCTATGCGACTTAATTGGACAACGATACGCTCAGCTCGGCGACAAACGCAGCGTGCTATGTGGGCTTGCGCTGCCCCTTTATTTCCTCCAGGCAGAATGAAATGTGTCATTCTTGGCAGCAACACTTCGTATTCGTCTATGCAAGCTTCCAGTGATTTTATATCATCTGTGCTTACTTCTGTAAAAGGTCTTTTTTGTTCTTTGGACTTGCTTGCTAGTTGCGCTCCCATTGAAAACAACAAGCTTTGAATGCGTTGTACTTCTTCAATACGGTCTTGAGGTAGGTATTCAACAATCAATCCCAACCAAGAATTTAATTCATCTACCGTACCGTAGGATTCAATCCTAAGATCACTCTTTGAAACTCGGTATCCTCCTATCAATGAAGTGTCTCCTTTGTCACCAGTTTTTGTGTAAATTTTCATAGTAATAGCAATTCAAAGCAAAAATACACATTTAAGTGATGTATTGAAGTTTTATTTTATGTAAACTACTCATTTTCAATATATTTCAATTTTTTTTACGAGAAAATGAGAATAGTAACATCAACCCAGCTATAAAACCGCCAAGCCTGAATATATAATCTCCATAGCGGACATAAAGTGTCATGTTATTTTGTGGGTATACTTTTGCTGTTAACACGCCTTTGGTATTATAAGGGAGTTTTGCGGTTACCTCTCCAAGCGGAGTTATGAATCCAGAAATTCCTGTATTAGCCGACCTAACAACTGCTCTTCTTGTTTCAATGGCACGTAAGCGTGCATATGCCATATGTTGTTTATGTCCAGGTGTATCGCCCCACCAAGCATCATTTGTCATGATAGCTAAAACTTGAGCACCATTTCTAACATACCCTGTTACAAACTCCCCATAAACAGATTCATAGCATATTACAGGGCTGATTTTTACACCATTATACAAATGAAAAGCTTCGCGTTCTTCTTGTGTAGCTCTAGTTAAAACAGTGCCACCAAAATCAAGCATGACATTACCCAAAAGAGGTTCAATTACATTTCTAAATGGCAGCGTTTCGACGCCAACAACCAATTTGGATTTATGATATACCTGTACTTGAGCAGTGTCTGTTAGAAATGCCGAGTTGTAAAAATCTACCCAAACCCCATTGTTGAGTTTGTTGGCCGTTATTGTTTTGTCTTCCTCAGCATACGTCTTATAAAATTGTGTGCCGTTTAGTAGTTGGGTATTGTGAGTCTTTGCGTAATTAAGCAAGTCTTGGTATAGTGCACTTTCCTCAATATAAGTTAAATCCATACCAGCTCCTTCTGAAAAGTAGGTTTCAGGAGTTATGATTACATCAGGATTTTGACGTAATTCAGATGCTGTTTGCTTTAATAAAAGTTCAAACTGATTTTGGATTGTTTGGTTGTATTTTTCAGTGTAGGGGTCAATGTTAGGTTGTACTACCGTAACAGTTAGTTTTTCTGATTTATCTTGCTCGAATTGATTTTTAATAAGAAGGGACAAGCCAAGCGGGATGAAAATCAAAGCAATTGGTTGAATCCATTTTTTGTGGAGCTTTTTGGTTTCCCAAAAATGCTTAATTATGTGATATAGCGAGATGTTGACCATCCAAATCCATAGTGTGCCGCCAAAAACTCCTGTATATTCATACCATTGCACCCAATCGGTATTAACTGCAAATCCATTGCCTAGGTTTAACCAAGGCCAAGAAAAATCCCAATGTAAGTGTAGTTTTTCAAAACAAATCCAAGCAAGGGGTAAAAATATGAATCCAGCTTTTCGATTTAATTTTCTATCAATTCGGTGCCAAAAAAGTACAACAGTGGTCATGAGCAGGCTGTTGATAATAATGGCAAAAAACATCCCAAAAACTGTGGCATTCCAAAGCCACCATGTAGTAATAGCATTCCAAACAAAAAAACCTATAAAAACACGACAAGAAAACCGCCAAAACCCATCATTTTTTGAAACTTCAATGAGCCACAAAAGCGGCACTAATGCCACAAAAATTAAAGGGGTGAATCCAGCTGTTGGCCATGAAAGGCCCAGCAGCACACCAAACAATATTGATAGGATGATTTTTACAGGCATTTTGCTAATGTACAATTTTGTGTAGGTTTGTATTGCTTAACCAAAACCTTAACTGATGAATATTATCAGATTTTTACCAAATACACTCACGCTACTCAATGGCTTTTCTGGTTGTATGGCGTTGCTTTCTTTGTTTGAGAACAGTTATGACAAAACACTTATGTGGGTATTGATAGGTGTTTTTTTAGATAGCATTGATGGTTTAGTGGCAAGAGCCTTTCTGGTTTCTTCTGAAATTGGCAAGCAACTCGATTCGCTTTGTGATGTTATTTCCTTTGGACTGGTTCCTGGGTATTTTATGTACAAGTACTTAAATGATTTTTTGCTATATGAGTATGTGCCGCTATCTATTTTAGCATTTACAGTTACCCTGGCTTCCATTTTCAGATTAGCCCGTTTCAATATAACCCCGTCAAGTCAACTGGATTTTCAAGGAATGCCAACTCCAGCATTTGCTTTATTTGTTGTGGGAATCCCTTTTATTCCCTATGAAATTAATCCAATAATTATTACGGTAGTTGTTGCATTGCTTGCCCTTTTAATGGTATCCAAAATCATGCTGCCCAGTCAAAAGTTTGTTAATGGAAAACCTTCCAATTTCGTTTGGCTTTTTGCGGTGATATTTATTCCCGTTTTGTTAATTTTTCGATCACAAGCATTGTCGCTAACAGTACTTGCCTATGCATTTTTCGGCATATTGTATATGCGGCTTAAAGCGTAAGCTTCTTTTTGCGTAACTCGAAGTTTTGACCTAGGTATACCTTGCGAACCATTTCGTCTTGCGCCAATTCTTCTGGAGTACCTGTTTTGAGAATTTTTCCTTCAAACATGAGATAGGTACGGTCTGTAATGGCCAAGGTTTCTTGTACATTATGATCCGTTATCAGAATACCAATATTTCGTTTTTTTAAGTGGGCTACAATTTTTTGAATATCCTCAACCGCAACTGGGTCAACTCCTGCAAAAGGCTCGTCCAAAAGGACAAACTTAGGGTCTGTGGCAAGAGCACGGGCAATTTCTGTTCTTCTGCGTTCACCTCCAGACAATAAGTCTCCTCTATTTTTACGAATATGATTTAAACCAAACTCTTCAAGCAAGGCTTCTGTTTTGTCATGTTGTTCCTGTTTTGACAACTTGGTCAACTCCAAAACACTTTTAATGTTCTGCTCAACCGTAAGCTTGCGAAAAACAGATGCTTCTTGCGCCAAATAACCAATACCACTTTGCGCACGCTTATACATGGGGAACTTTGTAATATCTGTATCTTCCAAATAAATATGGCCGCTTAGGGGTTTAATAAGCCCTACAATCATATAGAAAGAAGTTGTTTTTCCAGCACCGTTGGGTCCCAATAAACCAACAATTTCACCCTGATTTACAGTAACTGATATGTCGTTTACTACTTTTCTGCCTCTATAGGTTTTGGTGATGTTTTCAGCGTGTAGCTTCATGTGTTGGTATTAGGGGTGTTATTGTGTCTGTTGGATTCTTTTGTAAACGGATTTCGAAATAAAGATACTTACTTCATATAATATCATAATGGGAATGGCCACAATAATTTGGCTTGCAATGTCTGGTGGGGTTATGACAGCCGATAGTGTCAATACAATCACCAATGATATTTTACGGTATTTGCGCATCAAACTGGGAGTGATAAGGCCAATTTTAGTAAGAAAGTATACTAATATGGGTAATTCAAAAATGAAGCCAGCTGATAGCACAGACGCCCGTACTAATGCGGTATAACTTCTTAGATCAAAGTCATTGAATATTTCACTGCTGACACTGTAGGTTCCCAAAAAGCGAAGGGAAAGCGGCGTAATAACAAAATAACCAAACAATACACCCATGAAAAACAATAAAGATGACACAATGATAAATCCGCGTGCCTGTCTGCGTTCAGGTTTAAGCATTCCTGGGCTGATAAATTTCCACAACTGATAAATTACATATGGAAAAGCGATAATAAAACCAGCCGTTATGGATGTCCAAATATGTGCCGAAAATTGTCCAGCAACAGTTCTGCTTTGTACTCTAAAGGGGAGTTCGTCTAGACAAAAACCTTCGTCAAAACCTAGTGCTTGTGCAGCACTACAAAGCCATTTATAGGTTGTAAAGTCTTGTTTTTTAGGTCCAAAAAGTAAAACATCAAATATAAAGTCTTTGGCTAAAAAAGCTGCGCCGCCTGCAATAACAATGGCTAAAATACTGCGAATGAGGTGCCAACGCAACTCTTCTAAGTGATCAAGAAATGGCATGGTTTTATTGTCCATACTCTAATAAATGCCTTCGTTTAAAATGTCGTGAATGTGTACAATTCCCATATAAGCATGGGTATCTTCAACAATGATTTGACTGATCTCCTTTTCTTGCATCAGAGTTAATGCTTTTTTAGCAAGGGTTTCGCTACTTAAAACAATGGGTTTTTCCACCATGATATCTCGTGCTTTTAGTGAAGAGAAATCATCAACAGACTGCATCATACGCCGTAAATCTCCATCTGTTATTACACCCACAACCTGATGATCTTGGACTACCGCTGTTGCACCAACAAGCTTAGTTGAAATCTCGCTAATAACTGCTTTTATAGGCGTATCAGGCGTCACTGCTGGCTTTTTATGTGGTTGAAGTAAATGTCCTAATTGAATGTTTAATGCCTTCCCCAACGCACCTCCAGGATGGGAGCGGGCAAAATCTTCCGCTTTGAATCCACTAAGTTCCATTAGGCAAATGGCCAGTGCATCTCCCAAAACAAGCTGTGCTGTGGTACTCGTAGTTGGTGCTAAGTTGTTTTGGTCGGCTTCTTTGGGGATGCCAACATGTAAAATTGCATCTGCATTTTGGGCAAGAAAAGAAGTGGGATTTGCCGTCATACCGATTAGTTTGTTGCCCCTATTTTTTAGTAGTGGGACAAGCGTTTTTATTTCGGCACTAGTACCACTTTTAGATAGACACAGAACAATATCTTGTTGTTCTATCATGCCTAAATCACCGTGAATAGCATCAGCTGCATGCATAAAAATACTTTTGGTTCCGGTTGAATTTAAGGTGGCGCTAATTTTCATACCGATAATGGCACTTTTACCAATACCCGTTAGCACCAAACGCCCCTTTCCTGTGTGGACCCAATCGACAACTTGTTCAAAATCGTTGTTGAGTTGCGTTGCCAATCCTGCGATGGCTTCGGACTGCTGTTCTATTACAGAAGTTGCAACTTTTAATATGTGGTTGGATTTGTTCAATTATTGTTGATATTTAAACAGTTTTAACGTATATTGTGATTACAAATGTACAAAACCCACGATGAAGCTACAGGTCGATGGCAAAGAGCTTGATTTAAAAGCCGCGTTAAAGAATTTTTTTGGTTTTAACGAGTTCCGAGGATTACAAGAAGAAGTCATAAAAAGTGTACTCAATAAAGAGAATACCTTTGTAATTATGCCTACTGGCGGTGGCAAGTCGCTGTGTTATCAATTGCCTGCACTTGTACAACATGGAACAGCCATAGTAGTTTCTCCGCTTATAGCTCTAATGAAAAATCAAGTGGACGCTATTCGTGGGATTTCTAAAAACGACGGTATTGCGCACGTTTTAAACTCCTCCTTGAGTAAAACACAGGTTGAAATTGTCAAGCAAGACATTAGCTCGGGGCTGACTAAACTTTTATATGTAGCGCCAGAGTCGCTAACAAAGGAGGATTATGTCGCTTTTTTACGCACTGTTCCTATCAGTTTCCTGGCCATTGATGAGGCCCATTGTATTTCTGAGTGGGGGCATGATTTCAGACCAGAATATCGCAACCTTAAATCCATTATGCAACGCATAGGGGACAACATACCCATTATTGGCTTGACGGCAACCGCAACACCCAAAGTTCAAGAAGACATACTTAAAAATCTTAACATTTCTGATGCCACTACCTATTTAGCTTCCTTCAATAGACCTAATTTGTTTTATGAAGTAAGACCAAAAACAGAACAAGTGGACCGTGATATTATCTCATTTGTTAAAGGCAACAAGGGGAAATCAGGTATTGTCTATTGTCTGTCTCGTAAGCGCGTTGAAGAACTGGCACAAATGCTACAAGTCAACGGGGTTAATGCATTGCCATATCATGCAGGTTTAGACACCAAGCAAAGAGTTCACAACCAAGACAGTTTTCTCAAAGAAGATTGTGATGTTATTGTAGCAACTATTGCTTTTGGTATGGGAATTGACAAGCCAGACGTTCGTTTTGTTATTCATCACGATATTCCTAAAAGTATAGAGAGTTATTATCAAGAAACAGGTCGAGCTGGAAGAGACGGAGGCGAAGGTCATTGTCTCGCTTTTTATGCCTACAAGGACATCGAAAAGCTTGAGAAGTTTATGGCTGGAAAGCCTCTTGCAGAACAAGAAGTTGGCTATGCATTGCTGCAAGAAATGGTTGCTTATGCCGAGACTTCAATGTCTAGACGTAAATTTATATTACACTATTTTGGAGAGGAATTTGACGCTGTGAACGGAGCAGGCGCCGAAATGGACGACAATGCCCGAAACCCTAAACCAAGAGTAGAAGCGCAAAAAGAAGCAACCCTTATCATTCAGACCATTAAAGATACCAACGAACAATATAAGATCAAAGAGTTGGTGCACATCATGGTAGGAAAAGAGACGCCAATTTTAGTATCCCACCGTATTCAATCAAATTCCTTTTTTGGCGCAGGAAACGCCAAAGATCAAGCCTATTGGAAAGCCTTACTGTCACAGCTTTTGGTGGCAGGTTATTTAAAAAAAGAAATTGAGACCTATGGCGTAATTAAGTTAAATGAAAAGGGCACTTCTTTTTTAGAAAAACCGCATAGCTTTTTGATGACCGAAAATCATTTGTATGACAATAGCGTTGCTGTTGCTGCACCAGCAAGAACAACATCCTTTGAGGCCAAGCTTCAAAAAATGCTAATGAAACTTCGCAAGGAAGTTGCCGAAAAATACGAAGTGCCTCCTTATGCTGTTTTTGAAGAGTCTTCAATCAATGATATGCTCATAAAGTACCCCATTACTATTGAAGAATTAAAGAACATTCACGGAGTGGGTGAGGGGAAAGCCAATAAATTTGGCAAGCCTTTTATTGCCTTAATCGACTCCTATGTTAAAGATAATGACATCACTAGACCTGAGGATTTGGTTATTAAAACTACTGGAGCAAATTCCGCACTTAAACTCTTTATTATTCAAAATATTGATAGGAAGCTTCCTATTCGTGACATCGCAGATGCTAAAGGAATGGAACTTCCAAACTTCCTCGATCAATTGGAAACCATTGTTTTTTCTGGAACCAAGGTAAATATCCAATATGCCATCGATGATCTTTTTGACGAGGAACAGCAAGAAGAGCTTCATGAATACTTTATGGAGGCTGAAAATAATGATATACAAGAAGCCGTTGAAGAATTTGATGGTGAGTATGAAGAGGATGATTTACGTATTTTCAGAATTAAATTCATGAGCGAGGTGGCAAACTAATCTTTTTATGTCTATTTTCGCAGGCATCAAAAAGCACTTATGAAAGAAGGTATATTCGCTGTCTTTACCACGCCAAAAGGAACAATCAAAATTCGTTTAACGCACAAGGAAACTCCTGGAACGGTTGGAAATTTTGTTGCCCTTGCTGAAGGAAACCTAGAGAATTCTCACAAGCCACAGGGAAATCCTTACTATGACGGGATGACTTTTCACAGGGTAATAGAAAATTTCATGATCCAAGGAGGTTGTCCAGAAGGGACTGGTGTTGGCGGCCCTGGTTATCAATTTGATGATGAATTTCACCCAGATCTCAAGCATGATAAACCAGGTGTATTATCGATGGCAAACGCAGGACCAGGCTCTAACGGAAGTCAGTTTTTTATAACCCACAACGAAACTCCTTGGTTAGACGGAAAACATACTGTTTTTGGTTTTGTCGTTGAAGGTCAAGACGTGGTTGATCAGGTTGCCCAAGGCGATCTTATAGAATCTCTTGTTATCGAACGCAATGGCGATGAAGCAATAGCCTTTAATGCGGTAGAAACGTTTAGGGTTTTTGAAGGTAGTCGTGAGCAGCGATTACGTGAGGCTAATGAAGCACAAGAAAAAGCACTTGAAAAAGTAGCTGCAGGTTTTGAAAAAACAGCTTCTGGGTTGCGCTATCAGTTTATTCAGCGTGGTGAGGGTGTTGCCTCTGAAAAAGGAAAAACCGTTTCCGTTCATTACAAAGGACAACTTTTAGATGGAACTGTTTTTGATTCATCGTACAAAAGAAATCAACCAATTGAATTCAAACTAGGTGTAGGCCAAGTAATCCCTGGATGGGACGAAGGCATCCAACTCTTGTCCGTAGGAGATAAGGCACGCTTTGTTATTCCTAGTGATTTAGGTTATGGCGCTAGAGGTGCAGGCGGCGTAATTCCTCCTGATGCCACGCTTATTTTTGATGTTGAATTGGTAGGCGTAAGCTAAACTTTCCACTTTATATTACAACCCAAACTGGGTTTTTGAAGGGTATCAATGGTTTTTCCAGAAAGCATTGCATCTAGGGCCGTGCGTAAATCTTTTCCCGTTACTGGCAATTCATTTTTAGGTCTTGAACTGTCCATTTGACCTCGATATACTAAGGTTTTTTCGGCATCAAATAGATAAAAGTCTGGTGTGCAAGCAGCGTCATATGCCTTGGCTACATCCTGAGTTTCATCATATAAATAAGGAAAGCTGAAGCCGTATTTTTTGGCTGTTTCTTTCATCAAGGTCGGATCGTCATCGGGATAGTTTACAACATCATTACTTGAGATGGCTATAAATCCAATACCTTTGTTTTGATAATCTTTAGCCAAAGCAGTAATTCCCTCCATTACATGGATAACATAAGGGCAATGGTTGCAAATAAACATCACAACGGTCCCATTTGTTCCGCTAACATTGTCAAAGGAATATGTTTTGTTGTCTATCGTATTTGGTAATGCAAAATCAGGCGCTTTAGTGCCCAAAGCCAGCATGTTTGAAGGAGTACGTGCCATATCTTTTTTTTCAAAAATAGCGATAAAATATTATCGAATAACCTCATCCCCTTTTTCCTTTTTAATGAAGGAAATGGATTCGGCTAAAAGCGATTGAAATGCCTCTAAATGCTCTTTGTAGATAAAGATTTTGTGCTTGATTGCGTTATTGCTTGATTGTGATTTTTTTGACTCGGTAATTACCAAAAAATAATCGTTGGCTTTTGTTTCTTTCACATCAAAAAAATAGTGCCTTGAACCTGCATGTAAACAGCCTTCTCTGACACTTTTTTGGTATTCAGTTTTGGACATATATAAAGATTTGGTTTCACTAAAATACAAATCTTTGATAACTAATTTTTATTCTCCTCTTGTCGCTGTTCTTCGTAAAGTTCTTTGTAGTATCCTGCTTTGTTGACAAGCTCTTTGTGTGTGCCGTATTGGGCTATTTCGCCATCTTTGAGTATTAAAATATAATCTGCATTCTTTGCCGATGAGACCCTGTGGCAAACAATTAAGGTGGAAGTGTTCTTGTTGTTTTCTTTCAGCTCGTTCAAAATGGCCTCCTCTGTTTCTGTGTCCACTGCCGATAGACAATCGTCAAGTAAAAGAATTTTTGGATTCTTTATTAGTGCGCGTGCAATAGACACCCGTTGCTTTTGGCCGCCAGATAAGGTAATCCCTCTTTCTCCTAGCATGGTTTCATATCCTGATTTAAACTCGATAATATTAGCGTGTACTGATGCTTGTTTTGCAGCTTTTTCTATTTCTTGTTCCGTGGCGTCGGGTTTGCCGAAACGAATATTGTGCGCAATAGTGTCTGAAAATAGAAAAGGTTGTTGGGGTACAACCCCCATGATTTCACGAATGTCTTGTTGAGTATAATCTTGCAAGGGGAAATCACCTAAAGAAACTTTCCCCGAATGGGGTAAATATGTTTTGGACAAGAGCTGTAAAAGCGTTGTTTTGCCAGATCCAGTTGGCCCCATAATGGCAAGGGTTTTACCAGCAGGTAATTTAAAGGAAACATCCTTTAGGGCTTGGATTCCTGTATCGTCATAGATAAGATTAACCTTGTTAAAGCTGATATCAAAGTGTTCTATTTTTTTGTTGGCAGTTTTGCTGTCTTGAATGTCGGGTTCTTGACCCAAAAATTCGTTGATGCGTTTTTGAGAAGCTTCTGCTTGTTGTATGATGGAGGTTACCCAACCTACGGTAGCTACTGGCCAGGTTAGCATATTTACATAAATGATAAACTCTGCTAAAACTCCCAGCTCAATTTGCCCATTCATGTATTGGTTACCGCCAATAAAAATAACCAAAACATTACTGACACCAATCAATAAGATCATCAAAGGAAAAAACCACGCCTGAACCTGTACTAATGACATATTTTTGGTTCTACTTTCCTTTGATATAGATGCCATTTCTAAGGTTCTATTAGACTCAATAGCATAGGACTTAATAACGTTGATTCCGCTGAACGACTCTTGGCTGAACGTGGACAGTTTAGACAACATTTGCTGTACTAGAGTGCTTCGCTCGTGTATGGCCCTGCTGAGTCGGTATATTAGAAAAGATAATATGGGCAGGGGGAGAAGCGTGTATAAAGTTAGTTTTGGCGCTACGCTTACCATATAACTGATAACGATAATAAAAAGTGTGATTGTATTGATGCTATACATTAGTGCTGGCCCCACATACATGCGAACTCGAGATACGTCTTCACTGATGCGGCTCATCAAGTCACCAACACGGTTTTGCTTGTAGAAACGCAAGGAGAGTTTTTGATAATGATTGTAAACGGTGTTTTTTAGGTCGTATTCAATATGCCTCGAGACATTGATAATGGTTTGGCGCATACTAAAGGTAAAGACGCCAGAAATAAGTGCAGCACCCACAATCAGTGCTATATTGGTCAAAAGCAGCCTTTTGATACTGGTTAAATCAGTTTCGCCACTTCTAACAAATTGCTCTATAGCGGTAATTGAATCCCCAACCAGGCTAGGGGCAAGAACAGCAAAAACACGAGAAGAAACAGTAAATAGCAATCCTAACAGTAGTAGGAATCGATATTTTTTGAGATAACGGTTTAGATATTGAAGCGCGCGCAAATATTTTTTTTACGAAGATAGGATTTTAGGTCTTTGCATCAAATCTTGTGTAGGATATCATTTAAAATCCCCTATTTTTGTACTATCAAAAGTTCTTATACATGATTACTCGTCGTCACTTACGCACCAAGGTTATGCAGGCGCTTTACGCTCAGCAACTTGACCCAACAGACAACCTTACAACAGGCGAATCATGGATTTTAAAAAGTAGTCAGGACTTTTACCTTCTTTACATCACACTTCTTGATTTGTTCCGTGAGCTTCATACATGTGGGTATTCACTTTACGAGAAAAACACAAAAAAACACTTAAAAGAAAATAAAAACGAAACAAACCCTAAGTTTTTTAGCAACAAAGCCCTTTTGGCGTTATGCAATAATGAAGTTCTTGCAGCACAAAGCAAAAAATACAAACTTAAGTACTGGAAAAATCACGACGAATATGTGCGTTTGGTATGGGAGGAAATTACCGCCTCTACACTTTATGATGACTATTTAAAGACTGAAACCACTAGCCTTGCTGAAGATCAAGACTTTTTAGTACAGCTTTTCACTAAAGTAATCGTGCCCTTTGATCGTTTGGGTGAGTTTATGGAAGAGGTCAATATCTCTTGGGTTGACGATGCACCACTTGCCAATACCATAGTACGAAACAGCCTTAAACGAATTACTGAGCCAGATAGCATCATCACTGTTTTATACAAAGATGAAGAAGATCGTAAATTCTCATTGGAACTTTTCAGAAAAGTTGCACTTAATAAACCAGAACTTATTGATGAAATAAAGGGGCGAACGCCAAATTGGGATCCAGGCCGTATTGCTGAATTGGATTTTACTTTGTTACTAATGGCTTTGGCTGAATTACTTTACTTTCCTTCAATACCCGTGAATGTTACCATCAACGAATACTTGGAGATTGCTAAGGAATACGCCACGCCAAAAAGCAGTATGTTTATCAATGGAATATTAGATAGCGTTGTCAAAGACATGACAAAACAAAAACGCATCCGTAAAAATATACGTGGAATGCAGTAATATGTTTATTTTTGAAAAAATTTATAAAATGAAACCATTTGTTCTGGCCTTAGTTGCCTTATTTATGTTGGGTTGCTCACAAAGCGCCTCAAAGAAAGTTAAACAAGAAAACGTTGAAAAAACGACAGCACAACAAGAAGTCAATGGGGACTTGCCTGTGATGTCTTTCGAAAGAGCTGAACACGACTTTGGCACCATAAACGAAGGAGATGTAGTTGAAACATCCTTTGCCTTTACAAATACAGGAAAAAGCGATCTTATTATTTTAGATGCCCGTGGAAGCTGTGGATGTACAGTTCCTGAGTATCCTAAAAATACTCCAATTGCACCTGGCGAAACAAGGGAAATAAAAGTAAAGTTTGATTCTGCAAACAAACCTGGTAATCAAACGAAAACGGTAACACTGACCAACAACACCAAAAGCGGTCGAGATATTATTCGCATTAAGACAATCGTTACACCTGACCCTGTAAAAGAACAACAACGCCAAGCGGCACGTAATCAAATGAACCAATAATGATGCAAATTTTTCAAGCTACTGGTGGAGGAAACTTCACATTGTTAATCCTCATGTTTGGGGTAATGTTTTTGTTTTTAATTTTACCCCAACAACGCCGAGCAAAAAAGGAGCGTAAATTTAAAAGCGCACTTAAAAAAGGCGATTTGGTAGTAACCAAAGGCGGTATTCACGGTAAGATCATTGAGGTAAATGAAAGCAACGATACTTGTGTTATCGAAACCATGGCTGGCAAAGTAAAAATGGAACGCAGCTTTATTTCTCATGAGATGAGTAAGCAACGTGCGACTCCTGCTAAAAAATAAAATTTCCATAAGCGGCTTATTTTAAACTCACAAGCCGCTACCTTTTTTTTATGTACAAACGTCTAATACGTCCTGTTCTTTTTCTTTTTGATCCAGAAGGTGTACACTATTTTTCGTTTGCTGCCATACGCCTGTTACATCGTATTCCTTTTATGGGGGCTTTTATTCGAATGCTATATGCTTCTAATAAACCAACATTAGAACGTGAAGTTTTTGGACTTCGATTTCCAAATCCTGTTGGTTTAGCAGCGGGGTTTGATAAGGATGCTAAACTCTATCACGAACTTGCAAATTTCGGTTTTGGCTTTATTGAAATTGGAACGGTAACGCCCAAGCCACAGGGCGGTAATCCCAAACCTCGTTTGTTTCGATTAAAAAAGGACAAAGGAATCATTAATCGTATGGGCTTTAACAACGAGGGTGTGATGGCTGCTGCAAGACGACTTAAGAAAAACAAAGGGGTACTGATCGGTGGCAACATTGGTAAAAATAAAACCACACCTAACGATCAGGCACAAGATGACTACCTTATTTGTTTTGACGCCTTATTTGATGTGGTGGATTATTTTGTTGTCAATGTCAGCTCGCCCAATACACCTAACCTTCGCGACCTTCAGGAAAAAGCGCCTCTGACCAAGCTGCTAAATGTTTTGCAAAAGCGAAACAATGAAAAATCATCACGCAAACCCATACTGCTAAAAATAGCTCCCGATTTAAGCAATTCACAGTTGAATGATATTATAGATATTGTTGCAAATACCAAAATAGATGGCGTCATTGCTACCAATACAACGCTGTCACGCACTGGATTATTGAGCAGTACTGAATTAACTGATCAGACAGGTGGCTTGAGTGGTAAACCGCTGACAAAACGCAGCACGGAAGTCATTTCATATTTACATACGAAAAGTAAGGCCGCTTTTCCAATCATTGGAGTAGGTGGCATACATACACCCGAAGATGTAAACGAAAAGTTAGCTGCCGGTGCATCTTTAGTGCAGCTTTACACGGGCTTTGTTTATGAGGGGCCTGCAGTGGTCAAGCGTATGAACCGCTCTATCAAATAATTTTTCATGTAATTTCTGACAATCAAAAAAAATTGTAATTTAGTTGGTGATTGTTAACCCTAAATCAACATTATGAACAATTTTTTATGGCCTATTATAATAGGCATAGTCGCTGGTTTTCTTGCCGGTAAAGTAACCAAAGGAAAAGGCTTTGGTGTCATCGTTAATCTTTTGGTTGGTGTCGGCGGTGCCATTTTGGGCTGCTGGCTTTTCGATCAATTGGAAATTAGCATTGGGACTGGTCTTTTAAGTACTTTAATCACTGCTTTTATAGGTGCAATCGTGCTGCTTTTTATTATTAACTTGCTCAAAAAGATATGAGTTATCCTTGGGGGGTAGTTAAAGCTATCCCTCTTTTTTACCCCAAAACGCACAAATCATGGATAAACTATATTCTTGTATACTTTTTTTTATATGCATTAACATTTATTATGTAAATGCCCAATGCGCCAATACGGCAAATATTTACCGCTTTGATTTCAATGGTCATACTTATGAGGTCGTAAAAGAAAACAAAAGCTGGACTGAAGCCGTAGCTTGCGCAGTAGCCCGCGGTGGTTATTTAGCTGAAATAAATAACGCTGCTGAAAACACGGCTATATTCGATGAACTTTTAAATAATGCCAACATTACCTTAAGTCTAACTTCAACAAATAATGGAGGAGGGGCTGCTTACGTTTGGTTGGGTGGTAACGACCGAGCTACTGAAGGAGCTTGGATTTGGGATGGCGATAATACAGGAGTTTCTAGCTCTTTCTGGTCTGGTTCAGCTTCTGGATCTCCCACAAATGCTGCCTATACCAATTGGGGCACTACTGGCGGAATAGGAAACGAACCCGATAATTATTTGGGTAATCAAAATGGACTTGCCATAGGATTAAATGCTTGGCCAACATCTATGTCATCTGGCTTTAGGTATGGAGTAGCTGGCCAATGGAATGATATTCTAGATACGGAAACACTTTTTTATCTAATTGAATACAATACCATTTTAAGTCATGACACCCCAGAAAAAGCAGAAAATGGCAGGGTTTATGTTCATGACAGCCAACTTTTTATTGAGGCTGCTAACACACCCATCGCTTCTGTTACTTTGTATGACTTAACGGGGAAAAAAGTGTTTTTTGTTAAAATCAAGACTGCTATAAAACCCATTGATGTTTCGGCGCTCGTTGAAGGGATTTATTTGGTTAAAGTCAATACCAAGAATGGAAATACATTTGTGCAGCGGATAAGGAAGTAATATCAGATGTTTAGAAAATATATTCAATCCCTCAACCTTGTTGGTTTAGTAGGTATCTGAACTTTGTTGCCAAATTATTTCATTATATTTATACTTGATCTCTACTAATTAAAATGCCCAAAATGAAAACTTCAAACGTATTTAGCACCCTTATAATAGTTTTAGTCTTATTTGCATTTTCTTGCACTTCTGATAGCAATCAAAATAATATCCTTAAGTCATGGACAGGACCCTATATGGGCACACCTGCCTTTGACAAAATGCAGGTTTCTGATGTAAAGCCCGCCATGCTTAAAGCCATGGAACTCAATTTATTGGAAATTGAGGACATCGCAACTAACCCTGAGCCACCAACCTTTAATAATACGATTGTGGCCATGGAGCGTTCTGGAAAAGTTTTAGATCGCGCTTTTACGTACTATGGGATTTTTAGCAGTAATATGTCCTCTCCAGAATTTAGAGAAGTGCAAACGGAACTTGCGCCACTATTTTCAGAATTCCAATCTAAAATCACACAAAATGAACAACTTTTTCAACGTATTAAAACCGTGTATGAAGCCTCAAAAGTTACACCACTAGAAGCAGATCAGCAGCGTGTGGTTGAACTTACGTTCCAAGGATTTGCCATGAATGGGGCTGATTTAGATGATGTGAAAAAGAAACGCTACGCAGCCATCAATAAAGAACTTTCGTCACTCTACACCAAGTTTTCAAACAATGTGCTTCACGATGAAGAAAATTATGTCACCTACCTCACGGAAAATCAGTTAGATGGGCTACCCGATGATTTTATCAAGTCTGCTGCTCGGATAGCTAACGGGAAGGGAAGGCAAGGAGAATATGCGGTTACCAATACGCGCTCTTCAATGGATCCATTTTTGACTTTTTCAACCGAACGTGATTTGCGTAAGCAGGTATGGAGCAATTATTACGCTCGTGGCGACAATGGCGATACATATGATAATAAGGAAATTATTGCACAAATATTAAAGCTTCGCAAAGAGCGGGTAGCCTTGTTGGGATATGACAATTACGCTGCTTGGCGCCTACAAAATCGCATGGCAAAAAATCCTGAAAATGCCATGGCACTTATGGAAGCCGTATGGCCAGCAGCCATTGCACGCGTCGCTGAAGAAGTTGCAGATATGCAAGCTGTGGCAGATGCCAATGGTGATAACATTACTGTAGCACCGTGGGACTATCGCTTTTATGCAGAAAAAGTACGTAAGGCAAAGTATGATTTAGATTCCGATGAAGTGAAACAATATTTGCAATTAGACAAGCTCACAGCGGCCATGCATTATGTAGCGGGCCGTTTATTTGGCTATTCCTTTTCACCCGTAAAAGAAGGAGAAGTTTCGGTGTTCCACGAGGATGTTAAAGTATGGGAGGTTACCGACAAACAAACTGGATCACATATTGGTCTTTGGTATTTGGACCCGTATGCAAGAGAAGGAAAGCGTTCTGGTGCTTGGGCGACTACGTATAGAAGCTTTTCAACTTTTGACGGAAAAACCAATGTTTTGGCCTCTAACAACTCAAATTTTGTCAAGCCAGCACCTGGAGAGGCCTTGCTTATTTCTTGGGACGATGCTACAACATTCTTCCACGAATTTGGTCATGCGCTACACTTTTTTGCATCCGAAGTGCGATATCCAACGCTTAACAGTGGCGTAAGAGATTATACTGAATTTCAATCCCAGCTATTAGAGCGCTGGCTATCTACAGATGAAGTAATTGATCAGTTTTTGATACATCAAGAAACGGGTGCACCCATGCCAGATGTTTTGGTGTCAAAAATTAAAAAGGCAGCAACCTTTAATCAAGGTTTTGCAACCACTGAGTATTTAGCATCCGCACTTATGGATATGAAACTTCATTTGGCCGATCCAACAGATCTGGATGTAGCTGTCTTTGAACGGGAAACATTGGCTGCGCTTAACATGCCAAAAGAACTGCCCATGCGTCATAGAACTCCCCATTTCGGGCACGTGTTTTCTGGTGAAGGTTATGCCACAGCATATTACGGGTATATGTGGGCAGATGTATTAACAGCTGATGCCTCAGAAGCATTCAGAGAGGCGCCTGGAGGCTTTTATGACAAAGCGATGGCAGAAAAATTAGTGAAATATTTATTTGCACCACGAAATTCCATTGACCCTGCCCAAGCATATAGGTTGTTTAGAGGTAGAGATGCTTCTATTGATGCATTGATGCGCGCAAGGGGCTTCCCTGTTACTCCATAATGTTACTTACATAAAGTGGTAAATTAGCAACATCGTGTTAAAATGCTGCGCAAAAGCTTAATTATTTTAGTAATTTCAAAAAATTTTTATTTTATGATTAATTTGGCGCATCAATCATTGGCCACGTATGAAGAAGCAAAGCAACAAGCAACTGAACAACCGGAAGTTTTTTGGGAAGAGATAGCCAATCAATTTGAATGGCATCAAAAGTGGGACAAGACCCTTGAATATGATTTTCATAAACCAGAAGTAAAATGGTTTTTAGGCGGTAAAGTAAACATAACCGAAAACTGTCTTGATCGTCATCTAATCACTCAGCCAGATCAAACCGCAATAATTTTTGAGCCAAATGACCCAAGAGAAGCAGCCCAACACATTTCCTATAAGGAGCTACATAGCCGTGTTTGCCAAGTAGCCAATATGTTGAAAGCAAATGGAGCGAAAAAAGGAGACAGGATATGTCTCTATATGCCTATGGTTCCAGAGCTAGCCATTACCGTTTTGGCCTGTGCACGTATTGGCGCTATCCATTCTGTCGTATTTGCTGGTTTTTCAGCCGCCGCCTTAGCCGCAAGAATAAACGATGCCGACTGTAGCTTACTAGTAACGGCAGATGGCGGATTCCGCGGTGCTAAAGTAACTCCGCTAAAAGATATTGCAGACGAAGCATTAACGCACTGCTCAACCATAAAAACTTCTATTGTGCTTAAACGCACAGGTCAAGAAGTGGCTTGGAATGATATAGATGTTTGGTGGCACGAGGCTTTAGAGGGAGTGGACGACAATTGTCCTGCTGAAATCATGGATAGCGAAGATCCATTGTTCATATTATATACTTCTGGGTCAACAGGAAAGCCCAAAGGAATGGTTCACACATGTGGCGGGTACATGGTTTACACCGCCTATTCCTTTCAAAATGTTTTTCAATATAAAAAAGGCGATATTTATTGGTGTACTGCCGATATCGGTTGGATTACGGGTCACTCCTACATTGTGTATGGTCCCTTGGCTGTTGGCGCAACAACACTAATGTTTGAAGGCGTCCCTTCATATCCTGCTTATGATCGTTTTTGGGAGGTTTGTGCCAAGCATAAGGTCAATCAGTTTTATACGGCACCCACTGCCATACGTGCGTTGCAAAAGCACCCAGTTGATTTGGTTAATAAACACGATTTGTCTTCGTTAAAAGTGCTAGGCTCTGTTGGGGAGCCCATCAATGCTGAAGCATGGCATTGGTATGACGATCACGTAGGTAAGAATAAATGCCCCATAGTGGATACTTGGTGGCAAACCGAAACGGGAGGGATTTTAATTACCTCTCTAGCTGGTGTAACAGCACAGAACCCTACCTATGCCACACTCCCCATGCCGGGCATTCAAGCAGTTTTACTAGACCATGAGGGGAATGAATTGGCCGGTGAAAACGAAGGAATTTTAGCCATCAAGCATCCTTGGCCTTCAATTGCCCGCACCATTTGGGGTGACCACGAACGCTATAAAAATGTGTATTTCAGTGCCTATCCAGGGTATTATTTTCCTGGTGATGGTGCCTTACGCGACGCAAAAGGCAACTACCGTATTACAGGCAGGGTAGATGATGTGGTGATTGTTTCTGGACATAATCTGGGAACGGCGCCTATTGAAAATGCACTTAACGAACACCCTAATGTTGTAGAAAGTGCAGTTGTTGGTTTTCCTCATGACGTTAAAGGGAATGCACTACACGCATTTGTCATTGTACGTAGCAGAGCAGACGACAATGAAATATTAAAAAACGAGCTACGCGCTCTTGTGGCAAAAACCATAGGACCAATCGCTAAACCAGACCGCATACAGGTGGTAAGTGGACTTCCTAAAACGCGAAGTGGTAAAATCATGCGTCGCATACTGCGCAAGTTAGCAGCAGGCGAATACGATCAATTGGGTGATGTTTCTACTTTGTTAAATCCAGAAGTGGTGGAGGAGATTAAGCGAAATAGCTAAACGTCTCTCCGTTTTTGATTGTCTGTAGCGTTTCGTATATCAGTTTGATTACATTTTCTACATCCTCTTGGTGTACCATTTCTACCGTAGTATGCATATACTTTAATGGTAAAGAAATCAATGCTGATGGCACCCCACCGTTGCTGTAAGCAAAGGCATCAGTATCTGTTCCGGTATATCTTGAAGAAGCCAAACGTTGGAATGGAATCTTTTTTGCTTCGGCAGTGTCAATAATGCGATCGCGCAACAGCTGCTGTACGGCAGGGGCGTAAGAGATTACAGGTCCTTTTCCTATCGTATTGTCCCCTTGCTTTTTCGGATCAATCATCGGAGTAGAGGTGTCGTGACATACGTCTGTTACGATGGCTACGTCTGGTTTGATGGTCTGTGTAATCATCTCCGCTCCTCGTAGTCCAATTTCTTCTTGAACCGAATTGGTTATGTATAACCCAAAAGGCAATTCAACCTTATTTTCTTTAAGTAAGCGTGCTACTTCAGCAATCATAAACCCACCAATGCGGTTATCAAGGGCTCGACACACAAATTTGTTTTTGTTCAGTACTTGAAAAGTATCGGGGTAAGTAATAACACAGCCCACATGGATACCCATTTTTTCTACTTCTTCTTTTTTTGCAGCACCAACATCAATCGTAATATTTTCAAGTTTTGGCGTTTCTTCCTTTCCGGCCACTCTCGTATGAATAGCTGGCCAGCCAAACACGCCCTTTACGATACCTTTTTTTGTATGGATGTTTACCCATTTAGATGGAGCAATCATGTGGTCGCTACCGCCATTTCGTATAACAGAAATCAAGCCTTTGTCGGAAATATAGTTAACGTACCAGGAGATTTCGTCAGAATGTGCTTCAATTACCACTTTGAATTTTGCTTTGGGGTTGATGACGCCAACTGCCGTGCCATAAGTATCTGTAATAAAGTCATCGACATAGGGCTTTAGATAGTTCATCCAAATTTTTTGACTTTCCCATTCATATCCTGTGGGGGCAGGGTTATTGAGGTATTGTGCTAGAAATGCGTGTGACTTTTTATTTAAAATACTATCCATTGTGGTTTTTTAATTAAGTATGCTAAATTACAACATATAGGTAAAACAATCTTACTACTTTTGAACGCATGAATAAACTACTATATATAGGAGTTTTAATTTTGGCTTGCAGCGTATATGGACAGCAAACCCAACCTATTTATATAATAGATGGCGACACCTTGACCAAGCCTTATGTTGATTTAAGCGAAGTAGTCGTGCTTCCAAGCATAAAATTTAAGAGTTATGACGATTATGTTGCATACTACAGGCTGCAAAGACGCACTATAAAAGTATATCCTTATGCTAAACTTGCAGCAGAACGATTGACGATTCTGAACCAACGTTTGGCAAATATTAAGCGCAAACGCGCCAAAAAACGGTATGCCAAGCGTGTGGAAAACTATTTAGAGGGCGAGTTTAAAGACGAATTAAAGCGACTTTCGCGCTCAGAAGGACGTATTTTGATCAAACTTATCCATAGGGAAACGGGTTTTACAGCCCATGAATTGATAAAAAAACTACGTAACGGCTGGCGTGCTTTTATCTACCAAACCACAGCAAAAATGTTTGATATTAATCTCAAAACCAGCTATAATCCAACTGATGTTGAGGAAGATGCGTTAATAGAGTATATATTGCAAAAAGCCTTTGCTGAAGGCGTGTTAGAACCA
>JAQWKF010000111.1 GCA_029247985.1 Flavobacteriaceae bacterium | reverse complement strand
CTCAAAAAATGAATTGAACTTTACAGATATTTTGGTTGTTTTGGTTAGGTTTATATTCACATTTGCCCGAAGGTTAGACCGGTTAATGTCAATATTGTTATTGAAATTGTTCAAAGGGTCCACTTTAAGCAGCCCTGTGTCGTTTGTATGAGAAACGGAGAGGTAGTATTGTGATACGTCTCCACCTCCATTAACATTCAGGTTGAACTTTTTGTTTATTGTGTTATTTTTAAATAATTCGTCGTACCAATTTAGATTTGGGTAAATATTTTGGTCTGGGGTGTTTCGAGTTGCCTCAATTTTATTTTTACTGTAATAAAGAGGAGCAGAAGGATCACGCATGCGAAGTGCACTGTTATAGAGTTCCATATAGCTGACGCCGTCTAAAAAACTTGTGATTTGTGTTGGGGCTGAAAACTTATTTTCATATCGAAAAGCTACTTTTGCTTTTCCTTTTTTACCTTCTTTTGTAGTCACTAAAACAACTCCATTAGCACCTCGCGCACCATAAAGAGAGGTGGCTGTAGCATCTTTCATGACAGAAAAACTGGCAATGTTGTCCGGTTCAATGCGTGCTAAGTCGTTTGTGGTTACTTCTAATCCATCAATAAGGATGAGCGGGCTATTTGAATAACCGAAGGAGGTAACGCCTCGTACAAAAAATTCAGCATTGTCTGCGCCAGGTTCCCCAGAACGTTGGTAAGAAATTACACCTGAAATTCTGCCGGCCAGTGAAGCAGTAAGGTTTGAGTTGGGTTGATTTAATTCGGCTGGTTTTATGGTGTTAATGGAGCCGATAACACTATTTTTTCTCTGCTTTTGGAAGGCGACTACCTGTACCTCTTCGAGAGCTTCTGCACTTTCAGACAGGATAACATCCAAATATCTTTTGTTGGCAATAGCAATGATTTTGGTTTCAAATCCGATGTAAGAAAAAACCAAACTTGCGCTTGAAGACGAAGTTGTTAGGATATAATTTCCATCTAAATCAGAAACCACACCATTAGCACTGTCTTGCTCTAAAACCGTTACGCCAGGAAGAGAAACACCTTGTGCGTCTACGATGGTTCCTGAAATTAGGTGCCCTTGTGCGTTGACTGTTTCTAAAAACAACAGTACAACAGCAGAAAGCATATATAATACTTGCTTGTGCATTTTATAGTAAATAAATTGACAGGGAAAAATTAATATTCCCCTGCCAATTTAACTTTTTATTTAATTACTTTATAATTAACTTTATAACTTGGTCTTGTACTTTTAAGAAATATACACCATTATCCAATTTGTCAACGTTAAGTTTGTTGTTAACGATTGCTTTACTCAACTGTTTGCGACCCAACACATCAAATACTTCTGCTAATTCACCATCTACATTACCCATGAAGGTCAATTGTGAGGACGCTGGATTTGGATAAAAACCAATTGAAGGGCTTTCAATCTCATTTATTTTTAAACTTCCCAAGCTTGGAATGAGAATTGGTTTACTACCAGACATAATTCCATTAGAATTACCTGTAGTAATTGATCCATATGTTCCACCACCAGCTTTTATCACGAGATAATATGTCCCAGAAGTGGTAATTGTAAAGTATCCATTGTCTGGATTTAGAGTACTGTTATCTGTAGCCCAACCATCATCAGCTCCAATAGAAGTGGCATAGCCATCAGCTGATTTTACAGATCCCCATCCATGAGCAATTTTCAATAACTTGGTGTCATCATCTCCATAGTCAGCTGGATCAGTTGGTTCTGTTGATCCAACATGAGCTTCAAACCAAACATCTGATATATCGGCATATTTACCTTTAATATCAAATTGATAGGAACCTGCATCTAAGTTAACCTCTTGATATATTCCATATCCACTCCAGTCGCCACCATCAGGGCTCTTAATAAATGAAACTTCGCCATTTCCAAATGAGACGCTTGCTCGCGTATTACCATCTGAGTCTGTATTAAAGGTAGTCCATCCAGTGCCATCGTTCCATGCTGTATTGGTTAGCATATTTGCACTAGTACCTATTGTAACCCAATCAACAGTTGACACTGATTCATTTGTAGCACTAGAAGTTGCTGTAAGTTTTACATAATAATCTCCATCTGTTGTATAAGTGTGCGATGGGCTTGCTTCAGTTGAAGTGCTACCATCACCAAAGTCCCAAATGTATGAATCAGCAGATGATGAGGTATTAGTAAATGATATAGTACTTGCATTAACGTTTGAAGTAAAACTTGCAGAAGGTGATTCAGGTAATTTATAAAGAGTGAAATTATCAAAAACATGCTTTCCGTAACATGATCCACCCGTTCGATATAAAAAGTAATAAGTACCGTCTGTTGTGACTTCAAAAATACCTGTTTCGCCTGCACCAGCAACTCTACCAGATTCACTCATTTTACCAGAGTAAGTTGGTTTAACTTCATTTCCAAGAAAAGTAAATAGGCGAGCATCGCCATTATACTCAGCATTGTTTTGAGGCTCAGCAGAACCCCAATAAAATTCACCCCAACCATCATCATAATCTGAAAGCGTGATATCAGAATCAAATTGATATCTCCCGGCTGTTAGGGTTGCGCTAGTATAAAAAGCGATATGGTGCCATGATCCACAAATATCAGTGATTTCAATAGCACCATTATTAATAGCAAGAAGTGCAATCTCAGCAGCTGTAGAAGTGCCATCAACATCAACAACACTATCGGTTCCCCACATATTTAAAAAAGTCCAGCCAGTTTGATCATCAACTGTGCCATTAGACAAAAGGTTAGTTTGTGCATTAACACTTAGTGTTAAAAACATTAAAATTAAAAAGTAAAATTTATTCATTGTAGTTTATATTTATTTATAGAAATAATATTATAAAATATAATTTTATATTAAGTCCATATATTAATGAATGCAATATTATATATATAATAATATAGCAGAAAATAAATACGCCCTAAACAAACACTACTGAGAAGAATATAAACCCTACAAATTCCCTACAATTTTGTTGGACTAAATTGAATTAATATAGCTGTACAGGTTGGTCCTATCAGCCAAAGCGAGCTTTTTTCGTAGTCTATAGCGCGTCATTTCTAAACTTTTTGGGTTGATGTTAAGCAAAGAAGCCATCTGCTTGGTGGGTATGTTTAATTTAATGAAAGCACAAATACGAATATCATTAGGTGTAAGGTGAGGGTGCAAGTCATTAAGCTTAATGAAAAAGTCAGGGTTTGACTTTTTAAAATGAAATTCAAATTTAACCCAATCGTAAGATTCTTTGAGCTCGACATCAATTCTTTTAACAATTGAACTCATCTTGGGGCTCAACTCTTTTTCTTTCTTAACATCATTTAGTTTAAAAATGTGATTTTTTAAATTTATTAGTAAATCGTTTTTCTTTATGTTAGTATAGGTGGAAAAAGCCAGTTCTTGGTTTCTATTTTTGATCTCCAACTGAAGCTTGTCCTGCTCTAGAGCCAATAATGTTTTTTCATCCTTTAGCTTTTGCAACTCAAGCTTGTTAATCTTTTCTTTCTGTTTACGCTTTTCTTTTTTAATTAATCGCTCACTCTTATTCTTGTTATTGATTTGTTGTCTCACAGTTACAATTAAAAAAAGGCCCATAGTAATAAGTGCATACATAGAAAACGCTGCCCCAGATAAATACCATTTGGGTTTAATTTTGAAAGGAATTATAATATCTTCTGAAAAGTTACCTATTTGGTCACTCGTTCTTATAAAAACCTCATAGCTATTAGTTTCAAGGCCATTTACTTTTATAACTAAATTACCATCGGCTTCCAGCCATTTGCCCTCTTCATTAACTTTATATTCAACGAAATGAGTTGAACTACCCAAGTATTTAGGGAGCTGTGCTTGAATTGAAAGCGAGTTGTTTGCATACGGAAAGGACTTGATGTTGCCATGATCAATACTATGTTGAATGGTATCATTAATTCCTATAAATTTGACTGTCTTGATTAATGGTTTTTGCACAACACTGCCCCTCCCTTGTTGGGCAATAGCTTCTTCATTAAATACAAACACTTGGTCTTCTGAATTAAACAAAACATACTTTTGGTTTAGGCGCGTAAACTTTGAAAAGTCACCTAGAGTCTTAATTTTTTTATTTTTAAAAAATGTTGACTTACGAACTTCAAAATCAACCAATCCTATATGTTTGTTGGTAGAGAACCACAAAGAGTTGTCAAGTTGTTTTACAAAACTTAGGTCACTTATACCCTCAAACATTTCGGTAACAGTACTGCTTTTATAAAATGCCTTGTCAGTATCATCGTATTTATAAAAACCCTCAGGGTTATAAAATATCAATGCATCGTTAAGTTTAAAAAAGTAATTATAAAATAATTCATCATCAGAATTGAAGTTCTTTAAAAACTCAAATGAAATTATATTTTCAAAATTGGCGCTTAATCCTAATTTGAAAAAGCCTTTAGCGGGGTGACAAACCCATAGTTCATTATTATCAAACTCGATAAATCGAGAAGAGTCATAGAATCCATCTAGTCGCTTATAAAATGACCACTTTC
>JAQWKF010000090.1 GCA_029247985.1 Flavobacteriaceae bacterium | reverse complement strand
TATTTCTATACCTATGACGATGATTATTCTGTGCCAAATGTTGTGACTACTATTGAAGGGGTAGGGTATTATCCACAGGCAGGCCGCCATTTTATGGCTGGACTTTCACTACAGTTCTAATTGTAGATGCGTACAGCAGTACCATTCTGTTGCACTTTATAAAACAGCAAGCTATAGGTAGCCCCTTCTGAAAGGGGTTGTCCTGTAGCCAAGCTATACTGATAGTCTTCGCACGCGCAAGAAGCAGTTGGACTAACTAAATCATCAGTTTGTAAGGTAGAACAGCTTTTAAGCTCGTGATTGGGGCAGCTGGCTTCCCAAGCCATAATGGTATTCCCGTTTAAGTTATAGAGCAGCAGTCCTCTAATACCGCCATTAGGCCAGTACATACTACCTCCCGGATAACTTAGGTTGTTAAAAGCTGGCAGTGCCAAATTAATATTTTGATCAAAGCGTATTTCGTACAAAAAAGGATTGCGCTCTACAGCTGTTTTTGAGCAGCTAGAAAACACTAAAAAGACAATAAGTACTAGGTATTTCATTCGAAGATCATTCAAAATTGAGGAAAATTGTATATTTGTCCAAATCCCTTACGAATAAAGGGATTTTTTAACTATACCCCAAAATGAGTACAGTTTCATATTATACCGCAGAAGGGCTAAAAAAATTGCGAGAGGAGTTAAATCACCTCAAGGACGTTGAGCGTCCGCGTGCTTCACAAGCAATTGGCGAGGCTCGTGACAAGGGTGACTTGAGTGAAAACGCCGAATATGATGCCGCAAAGGAGGCACAGGGTATGTTGGAGATGAAAATTGCCAAGATGGAAGAAACCCTTGCTAGCGCTCGTGTTATTGATGAGTCTCAGTTGGATGTGTCTAAAGTACTGGTGCTTTCTAAGGTTCGCATTAAGAATCTTGCCAACAACATGGAGATGAACTATACTTTGGTTGCTGAAAGCGAAGCCGATCTTAAATCTGGCAAAATATCTGTAAGCTCTCCAATTGGAAGAGGTTTGTTGGGTAAGGAAGTGGGCGATATCGCGGAGGTCTCAGTACCTAACGGTAAAATCCAATTTGAGATCTTATCCATTGACCGCTAATGCCGTCTCTATTCAGTAGCATAATCGCTCGTGAACTTCCTGCCTACATAGTAGCAGAGGACGAGCACCACATAGCTTTTTTAGATATCAATCCAAATGCGTTAGGACACACCCTTTGCGTACCCAAAAAAGAGGTTGATAAGCTTTTCGATTTAAGCGCTTCCGAATACCAAGATCTGATGATGTTTAGCCGTAGTGTGGCTGCTGCACTCAAGCAAGTAGTATCATGTAAACGCATAGGACTGACAGTAATTGGCTTAGAAGTACCCCATGTTCACGTGCATTTAATTCCTTTAAATACTATGGAAGACGCCACATTTAAAAAGAAGGTTGCGCTTTCAAAAGAAGAGATGCAGAATTTAACCCAACAAATTAGTGCTGCTTTTAAGCAATAGGCAATTGTATCTCAAAGCAGGTGCCTGAGGCTGAACTGCTAATCAGCTTTAATTTTCCACCGTGATATTGTGTTATAATACGTTTTGCTAGAGCAAGACCAAGACCCCACCCGCGTTTTTTTGTTGTTACGCCAGCTTCAAATACGTCGCCCTGTAACTTCTTGGGAATACCACAACCACTATCTTGAATGGATATAAGCGCTGCCTTGTCCCACGATAATTCAATCGTTATTTTTCCTTTTCCACGAATGGCATCTATGCTGTTTTTAATAAGATTTTCAAAGACCCAACTCATAAGTTCAGCATTGATATTCACTTCTTTTTCTTCGCCAATCAAATCCACCTCTAATAAAATATCTTTGGGCATTCGTATCTGCATATACTCTGTGATGTCATGAATAACAGCACTTATTTTTGTTTTATTTCTGTTTGGAAGTGATCCAATTTTGGAAAAGCGCGCACTAATGGTTTCCAAGCGTGTTAGGTCACTTTTTATTTGAGTTAATATTTTTGGGTCTACATCTTCTTCTAAAATGGCTAGCCAACCCAACAGAGAAGATATAGGCGTTCCCAATTGGTGTGCAGTCTCTTTGGCCATACCAGTCCATAGCTTGTTTTCAACAGCTTGCCGATTAGTTTTATAGTAGGCATAAACTAAGCCTCCTATAAATGCAACAATCAATAAAAACGCAAAGGGATAATATTTCAATTGATAGATAAGGTTGGAACTCCCGTAATACATTCTTTGATACAAGCTGTCTTTGTATGTAATTTCTATAGGCGTATGCACGGCGCTAAATTCTTCTTTAAGTTTTTGTACATAGCCCAATGAGTCTTGAGAAAGTTTTCGTTGGTTGATATTGTTGGAAAACAACAGCCTGTTTTGGTTGTCAACAACAATCATAGGTATGCTGTTTTCTGAAGTTAGTATTTTAAAAGTTAGGGGGTCAATAGGATCGTTAAGATCTTTATTAGATGCCAGTTTTTGTTGTGCTAAACCCCAGAGTTCCATCTGTTGTTTTTCATCCTGCTCAATTCGTTGTATCAACTTATAGGTATTCCAAAGTGTTATGCCGGCAAAACCAAGAGCCATTAAAAACCCTACCAATCGGATAAGTCGAGGATAAGTCGTTAATATATTAGCACTCATGTGTACGAATATAGTGTAATTTCAACGTATAGATTATCTTCAAATTGAGTAGATTTGTAACAACAACATTAACCGAAGCATGGAAATTATAGGAAAAATTAAACAAATTGACGAGACTAAAGAATATGGATCTAATGGATTTCAAAAACGCGAACTGGTTATAACAACCGAAGAGCAATATCCGCAGCATATTTTGATTGAATTTGTGCAAGATAAGTGTAGCATACTCAATGCATACAGTGTAGGTCAGCGCATAAAAGTAGGTATTAATATTCGTGGCCGTGAATGGCAAAGTCCTCAAGGCGAAGTCAAATATTTTAATTCTATTCAAGGATGGCGTATTGATGCTATTGATGAGGCTCCAGCACCACCACCAGCTGCACCACCATTTGAAACCATGCCTGAAACAGATAACGAGACGCCAGACGATTTGCCTTTCTAACTAGAACATGTACCATCTTTCTGAAGCGTTGCGTTTTCCTTCACCTCATTTGGCAACGGAAGAGGGGATAGTCGCTGTTGGTGGAGACTTACGCCCAGAACGTGTGTTATTGGCCTATCAAAAAGGTATT
>JAQWKF010000089.1 GCA_029247985.1 Flavobacteriaceae bacterium | reverse complement strand
TGGCAGAAGTAAAAGCCGCGGAAGTATCCGCAATACTAAAACAGCAATTAACAGGATTTGACAGCAGTGTCTCTTTAGACGAAGTAGGATCGGTACTCCAGGTGGGTGACGGTATTGCTCGTGTATACGGTTTATCCAATGCGCAATATGGCGAGTTAGTAACTTTCGACTCTGGATTAGAAGGAATCGTACTTAACCTTGAGGAAGACAACGTAGGGGTAGTACTCTTAGGTCCTTCTAAAGGAATTAAAGAAGGAGATACCGTTAAACGTACACAACGCATTGCCTCTATTAATGTAGGCGAAGGTGTTGTTGGTCGTGTGGTTAATACACTGGGTATGCCTATTGATGGCAAAGGTCCTATTGAAGGGGAAACCATTGAAATGCCCTTAGAGCGTAAGGCGCCAGGCGTAATTTACCGCCAACCGGTAAACGAGCCACTTCAAACGGGAATCAAATCCATTGATGCCATGATCCCAGTAGGACGTGGACAACGTGAGTTGGTTATTGGTGATCGTCAAACAGGTAAAACAACCGTGTGTATTGACACCATCCTTAACCAAAAAGAATTTTACGATGCAGGTGAGCCTGTATTCTGTATCTATGTAGCCATCGGACAAAAAGCATCTACGGTTGCTGGAATTGCAAATACACTACAGGAAAAAGGTGCCATGGCCTACACAACTATAGTAGCGGCAAACGCATCGGATCCTGCGCCTATGCAGGTTTATGCTCCTTTTGCGGGTGCAGCCATTGGCGAATATTTCCGTGATACAGGTCGTCCAGCTCTGATTATTTATGATGATTTGTCTAAGCAAGCGGTTGCTTATCGTGAAGTATCGCTGCTGCTTCGTCGCCCTCCGGGACGTGAAGCTTACCCTGGGGATGTATTCTACTTACACTCGCGCTTGCTAGAGCGTGCAGCCAAAGTAATTGCAGACGACAAGATTGCCAAACAAATGAATGACTTACCTGAAGGGCTTAAGTCTAAAGTTAAAGGGGGTGGTTCGTTAACAGCTTTGCCTATTATTGAAACACAAGCAGGTGATGTATCTGCCTATATCCCTACCAACGTAATTTCAATTACCGATGGTCAAATATTCTTGGAATCTGATTTATTTAACTCGGGTGTACGTCCTGCCATTAACGTAGGTATTTCGGTATCTCGTGTAGGGGGTTCAGCACAAATTAAATCCATGAAAAAAGTAGCTGGTACACTTAAACTTGATCAAGCGCAGTTCCGTGAGTTGGAAGCCTTTGCCAAGTTTGGTTCTGACTTAGATGCAGCTACCATGAATGTGATTGAGAAAGGAAAGCGCAATGTGGAAATCCTAAAACAAGCCCAAAACGATCCGTTTACGGTTGAAGATCAGATTGCCATCATTTTTGCTGGATCTAAAAACTTATTGCGCCAAGTTCCGGTGAACAAGGTCAAAGAGTTTGAACAAGGCTATTTAGAGTTACTTAAAGCCAAGCATCAAGGTGTGCTTGATACGCTTAAAACAGGCAAGCTCACAGACGAGGTTACAGAAACCTTGACCAAAGTAGCCACTGAATTAGCCGCTCAATACGCATAACAAATGGCAAACCTTAAGGAAATACGCAACCGGATAAGCTCTGTATCGTCTACGATGCAAATTACCAGTGCCATGAAAATGGTTTCTGCGGCCAAGCTCAAAAAAGCGCAAGATGCCATTACGGCCATGCGCCCATATGCAGCCAAGCTTACCGAATTGCTACAAAACTTAAGTGGTGCTCAAGATAATGAGAGTCCGTATACAACTGTACGCCCTGTTAAGCGTATACTCTATGTAGCCATCACTTCCAATCGTGGTCTATGTGGTGGATTCAACGCCAATATTGTCAAAGAGGTCAAAGCACATGCCGCTACAGCAAAAGCAGCCACAGCTGTATTTACCGTTGGTAAAAAAGGAAATGACATTTTGAGTAAAGACTTTGATATGGAAGGACACGAAACCGCCATATTTGATGATTTGACTTATGCCAATGCTACCGGACTTGCCCAGCAACTCATGGATGGCTTTGTAAACGAAGCCTATGATGAAGTGCATTTGGTATACAATAGGTTCAAGAATGCCGCTACGCAATTGGTAACTGTAGAGCCGTTTTTACCCCTCGTTCCTGAAGCTAATGAAGCTCAAACAGAAACAGATTACATCTACGAGCCAGGGAAAGAAGCGATTTTCAATACCCTACTCCCAAAAGCACTTAAAATGCAATTGTTTAAGGCACTCCGTGATTCCTTTGCTAGTGAGCATGGGGCACGTATGACTGCCATGCATAAGGCTACTGACAATGCAACCGAGCTTCGCGATCAGTTGAAGCTGACTTACAACAAAGCGCGTCAGGCAGCGATTACCAACGAAATCCTCGAGATTGTAGGTGGCGCCGAAGCACTGAACGGATAAGAATAGTTACTTTCTTTTTGTAGCTTTATACCATGCGCTTTAAAACAGTATATATTGTTTTAGGGATTGCGCCCTTGCGCCTTTTGGCTGTTCCAACTTTGGCCATGGTGTTTACTGATAACGTCAACTGGGGGCTTGAAGATTTTGCTGTGGCGGCTGTACTCATTTTTGGCTTAGGGATTTCCATTGCTTTTGTTCGAAAAAAATTCAACCGTCCTGTTTGGATTATTTGTGTGATAACGCTTCTTTTTTTATTGCTTTGGGCAGAACTTGCTGTAGGTGTGTTTGGTTCGCTTATTACAGAGAATTAACACTTTGGCGTTGTTTTTGATTCTCGTTTTTTAAATCTATACAAATGAAACCATTGCTATTAACCTTAATTGCCCTTCCGCTATTGGTGTGGGCGCAACCACAAGCCGAAAACCACATCCCCTATATTGAAACCAATGCCACAGCGGACTCACTTGTAGTCCCTGATGAAATTTACCTCAGTATTCAGCTACGAGAGCAAGACGAAAAAAACAAAGTGTCTGTTGAGCAGCTTGAAAAACGCATGTTTGATGCCTTACGGCAGCTAAATATTGATATGGAAAAGCAACTTAAGCTTGCCGATTTATCTAGCAATATCAAAACCTATTTTTTGCGCCGAAAAGACATCAAAAAAAGCAAGCGCTATGAGCTAAAACTCCACGATGCCACTACGGCAGGGCGGATATTGGCAACCCTTGAAGAAAAAGGCATTTCTAATGTCCATCTTTCCAAAACCGATTACAGCAAACTGGAAGAGCTAAAATTACATTTGCTCAGCAAAGCCGTTGCCAAAGCCAAACAGCGCGCTCACGCAATGGCAAAGCCGCTGGGACAGCAGGTTGCTGAGGCTATATTTATGTCCGATTCACATTCAGGGTTTGTTGGCTATAGGCGTAACGCTTTAAACGAAGTAGTGGTGGCATACGCCATGGAAAGTGATAAAGTAGCGCAACCCGACATACAGTTTAAGTCACAAAAAGTTCAAGTCAGTGTGCAAATACGCTTTAGGTTAAATAAATAGACAAACATCTTTGGACAACAAAAAAGCCCCATACAGGGGCTTTTTGTACTTTTGTGGATATGAAGATTCGTATTGTTAACCAATCTGCCCACGCGCTTCCCTCATACGAAACGCTAGCCTCCGCTGGTATGGACTTGCGTGCGCATATATCAGAACCCATTACACTCCAACCCTTGGAAAGAACGCTTGTCAAAACGGGACTGTTCATGGAACTTCCCATAGGATTAGAAGCCCAAGTACGCCCCAGAAGTGGTTTGGCACTTAAAAAAGGAATTAGCGTGCTGAATGCACCCGGTACAATTGATGCAGACTACAGAGGCGAAATTGGCGTTATCCTTATTAACTTATCTAGCGAACCTTTTACAATAACTCCAGGTGATCGCATTGCGCAATTGGTAATAGCCAAGCACGAGCGAGCAGAGTGGGTCGAAGTTGATTCTCTTAAAGAAACAGCTAGAGGAGCTGGCGGTTTTGGTAGCACAGGAA
Organism: Flavobacteriaceae bacterium; assembly: GCA_029247985.1. Taxonomy (GTDB): domain Bacteria; phylum Bacteroidota; class Bacteroidia; order Flavobacteriales; family Flavobacteriaceae; genus UBA7446. The sequence goes on along the minus strand of JAQWKF010000089.1, from coordinate 4,532 downwards.
TAAAATAACATATGAAGATAATCGTTCCCATGGCGGGTAGAGGCTCTCGCTTACGCCCACATACACTCACGGTGCCCAAACCACTAATTCCAGTAGCTGGAGAGCCTATCGTTCATCGATTGGTACGTGATATTGCCAAACTACTTCCTGAGCCCGTTAGCGAAATTGCATATGTGCTGGGCGACCCTGCCTACTTTGGTGAGGCGGTCGTTGCGGCACTTACAGAATTGTCTGAAAGCCTTGGCGCCAAAACAAGTATTTACCGCCAAGACCAACCCCTTGGAACAGGGCATGCAGTAATGTGTGCGGCGCCTTCACTTTCTGGCCCTGCAGTTATTGCTTATGCCGATACGTTAATACGAGCTGATTTAACCCTTGATCCAGAAGCAGATGGGGTTATTTGGGTAAAGCAAGTGGAAAAGCCAGAACAGTTTGGTGTTGTACAACTAGACGACACAGGAGCCATTAACGCCTTGGTGGAAAAGCCCCGTGATTTTGTCTCGGACTTAGCAGTAATTGGAATATATTATTTTAAAGATATACAGTTATTAAAAAATGCCTTGCAAGGCGTTTTGGACGAAAAGCTAACCCATGGCGGTGAATACCAAATCAACGATGGTATTTTGCGTATGATGGAAAATGGCAAACGCTTTGTTCTTGGTGAAGTTAGTGCGTGGATGGACTGTGGAAATCCTGCCGTAACCGTCGAAACCAATGGGCGAATGCTAGATTATTTGGCTGCAGAAGGAGCAGATCTTGTTGGCAAGGTTACTCTAGAAAATAGCGAAATTATTGCCCCTTGTTTCATTGGAGAGGGCGTTGTCCTTAAAAACACAACTATTGGGCCACATGTATCCATTGGAGCCAATAGTATTATCAAAGACAGTACGGTTAAAAACAGCATGATTCAAACAAACTGTCACATTGAAAAATCGCATTTAGACGGGGCCATGATTGGAAATCACGTCCGTTACAGCGGAACTCAAAAACAAGTGAGTCTTGGTGATTATTCTGAATTGGAATAGCAAATGAAAAAACGGAGCTTTATTGGAATTGGATTGCTAGTGATTATGGGATGTAAATCCCTAACACCAGTGGCAACGACCAACGCCATTGATACTCGTTTGCGTCCTAGAGCAGTACAGCAACAAATTGAAGAGAATGCACTGCGCTTTGACCGTTTACAGTGGCGAGGACAGGCGTCGCTTGAGCGAGAGGGAAAGCGACAAAAAGTTAGCGTCACACTGAGGCTTAAGCATGGCGAAGGAATTTGGGTAAGCGGATCTGTGATTGTTCCCTTGGCACGTGTTTTCATCACGCCCAAGCAACTTCAGTTCTATGAAAAAATAAATAGACAATACACACAACTTGATTTTCGGCAAGTCAAAACGTTGTTGGGCGCACCTGTTGACTATGAAATGATTGAGCGCATCATCACAGCAGGCCCGCTAGACAAACGTGCGCTCAAACGAGCAAAACTTACGTTTACACAAAACAGCTATATACTTAGCTCACGAAAAAGAGGGGTTTCGCTGAAATGGACCTATGACGCTGCTTTTAGGCTGATTTCTCAAGAGTTTTCAGACGGCGAAACATCTGTCAGTGTAAATTATGATGGGTATACACGAATTGACAACCAATGGGTGCCCCAACAGCTTATGGCTAGGCTGAGCGGAGTAGACAAGACTACCGTGTTGAGATTACAGTCCAAACAAACGCAATTAAACGCTAATTTTAAAATGCCTTTTGAAATACCTAAAGGATACTCAAAAATAAAGTTATAATGAAACAATGGGTTTGGCTTTTAATACTTATACCTGTTTTGAGCATGGCTCAAGATAAAAAAGCTGCCCTTGAAGCACAGAAAAAGAGACTTCAACAGGAAATTGTTCAGATAAATGCATTGATAAAAACAAGTGCTAAAAAACGCGCAAATGTTCTGACACAAGTAGAAACAGTTCAACTAAAAATGGATCGGCAAGATGCATTGATTCGGCTCACCAACCGCCAAATAAATAGACTCAACCAAGAAATAAATATAAATCTACGAAATATAGAAAAGCTAAGGGCAGAACTCACGTCTCTAAAAAAGGACTACGCCGAAATGGTTGTTTCTGCTCGAAAAAATAAATCATCACAAAATCGTTTGATGTTCTTACTCTCTTCTGAAAGTTTTTGGCAAGCCTACAAGCGTATGGCCTATATGAAACAGTATGCCGCCTACCGAAAACAACAAGGAGAACAGATAGCTGCCAAAACCAAAGCCTTGCAACAATACACCACAGACTTAGTAGCACAGCGCAAGGACAAAAAACAACTCATTGAACAAAATAGGGAGGCACAAAAAGATTTAGACAGCATAAGAAAAAAACAAAATGCCCTCGTTCTAGAGCTGAAAAAACGAGAAAAAAATTATGCTGCACAAATCAAGCAAAAGCAAAAACAACAAGAAGAGATTGATAAAGAAATTACACGCCTTATTCGGGCAGCTATTGCTGCATCGAACAAAAAGGCAGGTACGAAAACCGGAAGCTTTGTGTTAACTCCAGAAGCCAAAGCCCTTGCTGCTAGTTTTGTGTCCAACAAAGGTCGCTTGCCTTGGCCTGTGGAAAAAGGAATTGTTACCCAGCGTTTCGGTACTCAACGACACCCTGTTGTACGCACCACTACCATTAAAAGCAATGGAGTAACACTTTCAGTGCCTGCAGAAGCAACTGCTCGAAGTGTCTTTGAGGGTAAAGTGTTAAATATTGTTCAATTTAAAGGTAGTAACCCCATAGTTCTCGTTCAGCATGGTAACTATATTACGAGCTACAAAAATCTCAGTAAGGTTTATGTGAAGAAGGGTGACCGTATTACTGCTAAACAAGCTATTGGGCAAATATTCACTAACAGAGACACAGGCAAGACAACACTACAGTTCAGCCTATTCTATAATACCACACCACAAAATCCTGCCTTGTGGTTATACCAAATGAAATAATAGCCTATTGTTTGACAAGCTTTATTCTTATAGTCGTTCCGTTATGTATTAGTCTTAGCATATAAATGCCTGTCGTCAAATGGGAAACGTCAAAACTGTGATGTATTGGTTTTGTTAAAATACGCTCGCCGGATAGGGTGTAAATAGTTGCAATAGCGGTTTGTGTCAATCCCTCTACATAGAGCATTTGTGAAACAGGATTGAGATAGATGTGTAACCCTGATATTTCCGTTGTCTCAATACTAAGAACGGCATTCGCAATATTAGGAGAGGGGGTGCCTGTTTTAAAACTGCCATCTGCTTGGCGCTGTAGGGAATGATTTGCTGCATCTGAAGATGCATTTTCGTTGTACTGAACCGTTTTGCCTAAGCCCGCTAATAGACCCGTATCATCTGGATCATCGCTGTCATAGACAACCGCGTCAATGAGGTTAGTCGTAGTGACTGGAGTATCTATTGGAAAGTCTGCTTTATTCGCCTGATATAGTGCTACTGCTTCAGCACCGTTTTGTATGTTAGAGGACGAAGAACTTGAAAAAGTATACGAAACGCCAGTTACTCCAGAATCGCCAATCACAAAAAAACCGATGGCATCTGTACTGTAACTGTCCAAATCATAGGCCGCATAACTAGCATCGTCAGCTCCGTTAAATAAGACCAGCACATAGCCGTCTAATGCGAGGTTGGGGGTTGAAGAATAAAGTTCAATAAATTCTGCAGTATCCGCACCTGGGCTGTCTGCATCTATTTCGTTAATAACTAGCGCTTGGGCATTTAAGAAGGAAATACCCATAAAAATAAAGAGTGAATCTATAGGTTTCATGATAAAAGAATTTGGGACAATAAATATAAAAAACCAGAAGGAGAAACAAAAAATTGTGGACGCTGCTAGCGCAGCTTGGCTATGTATTTGCCTACCATATCAAACTCGATATTTACCAAATCGCCTTTCTGTAATTGGTGAAAAAATGTATGCTCATAAGTATATGGAATAATAGCCACTCCAAAAGTATTGGATGCCGATCCTACAACGGTCAAGCTAGTACCATTTACGCAAATAGAGCCTTTTTCAATGGTCAGGTTTTTAGAATCTTCGCTATATGCAAATCGATACAACCAACTGCCGTCTTGATCTTCTACACTAATACAGCTCGCTACTTCATCAACATGACCTTGTACCAAATGCCCATCTAGCCTATCGCCAAGTCGCATGGCGCGTTCGAGATTAATTTTGTCTCCAACAGTCCATTGTTTTAGTGCCGTTTTGTCCAAGGTTTCCTGTATGGCTGTAACAGTGTACTGGTCTCCGTCTATGGCAACAACCGTAAGGCATACGCCATTGTGAGCTAAACTTTGATCTATCTTAAGCTCGTGTGTAATATTGCTCGAAAGGGAATAATGTACATTCCCGCCTTCGCGTTCAATGCGTGTTATGGTACCCATTGTTTCAATGATTCCTGTAAACATAAGCGGTGAATCCTTTACCTTTGTCACGCAAAAATACACAAAATGTCTGCCTTACCCATTATTGCAATTTCTATTGGTGATC
>JAQWKF010000073.1 GCA_029247985.1 Flavobacteriaceae bacterium | reverse complement strand
CCATAGACCAACTTCTCGCTGACATGGCAGCTGGCAAGAAATACATGAAAGTATACAAGCAAATGAAAATGTACAATGACGAATCCCTAAATCCCGTCCTGTACCAGAACAAATCGTAATGGCTGCCAAACACATCATGGTACTTCGTTTCTCGGCTTTGGGCGACGTTGCCATGTGTTTACCTGTGCTGCGGTGCTTGGTGCAAACCTATCCCGAATTGCGTATAACCGTGGTCACACGAAAACGCTTTGCACCTATCTTTACAGAACTCCCCAACACTGCTGTTTTTAGCCCTGATTTTAGTGTTACGCACAAAGGAGTTACAGGGCTTTACCGGCTTTACAAAAGCCTGCTTGCACAACAGCCAAATGCCATTGCAGATTTGCACAACGTATTGCGTACTAAAATACTCCGCAGTTATTTCGCTCCCCGATTTTGGATACGAAAAGCTGTGCTTAACAAAGGCAGAAAAGCCAAAAAACAACTTACAAGAGCACGTCAAAAAACCTTGGTTCCCTTGGTCCCCCAAGTTCACCGCTATGCCCAAGTATTTGAACGTTTGGGCCTGCCTATTTCGCTTGATAGCCATGAATTTCCGCCAAAACCAATTTGCCCTAATACAGCGGCGCTAAACCCAGACCAAAACAGAAAGTGGGTTGGTGTAGCCCCTTTTGCTGCTCACACAGGCAAGCAATACCCCCTTGATCTGATGCAAAAAGTCGTTGCCTTTTTACAACAAGAATACCAAGTTATTTTGTTTGGTTTTGGACGTGAAGAGCGTGCACAACTTGACGTTTGGGCAAAGGCCTACAAACATGTGGTAAACGCAACCAGTGTATATGCTTTTGATGCAGAGTTACGTCTTATCGCCCAGCTCGATTTGATGATTTCCATGGATTCAGCCAATGGACACTTGGCTGCCAATTACAACGTCCCTGTAATAAGCCTCTGGGGGGCTACACACCCTTGTTTGGGCTTTGCCCCTTTTGGGCAGGCAAACACCAATAGCCTTGCAGCAGATCGCCAGCAATATCCATTCTTGCCAACAGCTGTTTATGGAAACAAAATCCGTCGTGGTTATGAAGATGCCATGCGAACCATTGACCCTAGGACAGTAATCGAATTAGCATTAGAATTATTGGGCAAAACCTGAAAAATTATATATTTGTGTAGCCTTAATCCCAAATCTACGCTTCAATTGTTGTTTTTCGTACAGTTTTTGATTTAGGCTGAGCCCTAAATAATGTCTTATGCCAAACAAAAAATACCTACTTGTTTTGTGTTTCTTTTTTTCATTAACCACCATTGTTGCACAAGAGTGGTTAACCGATTTTACTACGGCCAAAGATCTTGCGGCTGTTGACAACAGGCCTATAATTCTCGTCTTTCAAGGATCTGATTGGTGCGCACCTTGTATCAAATTAGACAGGGATATTTGGCAAAGCGAGACTTTTAAAGAATATGCTGCTCAACACTATATTATGCTTTTGGCTGATTTCCCTAGAAAGAAGAAAAATGCCTTAAGCGATACTCAAACTCATGCTAATGCATTGTTAGCAGATGCTTATAATCCTAATGGTAACTTTCCACTTGTTGTAGTGCTTGATGCAGCAGGAAAAATTCTTGGGAAAACGGGTTATAAAAAAACAAGTCCTCAAAAGTACATCGATTTACTAAACTCTTTTATCCAATAGATTGAAATCGCTTGTGTTCATATTGTCATTTATAGGGCTAACAGCGGTTTCGCAGCAACCTTACAAACGGGTGATGCAACTTATGGGTAGTACGTTCGAAATTACAGTAGTTGACGATGATGCCATTCGAGCAAACAAAAATATTGATGCGGCTGTTGCTGAAATCAAACGAATAGAGCGCCTTATTTCTTCTTGGGATATGGCATTACAAACCTCCGAAATAAATAAAAATGCAGGCGCAAAAGCCGTTCGTGTTAAAAAAGAACTCTTCCAATTAATTGAACGAGCAAAAAGCATTTCTAAACTTACCGATGGTGCCTTTGATATCAGCTACGCGTCTATGGATCGAATATGGAAGTTTGATGAAAGCATGGGGCAAATGCCCAGCGATAAAGAAATCAAGTTGTCAGTGGCAAAGGTTGGTGCTAAAAGCATTGAACTGGATGCAAAAAACAATACGGTTTTCCTCAAAAAGAAAGGCATGAAAATTGGTTTTGGTGCCATCGGAAAGGGCTATGCTGCCGATAAAGCAAAAACATTACTACAGGAGCGGGGCGTATCGGCGGGTATCATCAATGCATCAGGAGACATGAATGCCTGGGGATCCCAACCCGATGGTACTCCTTGGCGTGTTGCCATTAGGAATCCCATGAACAAGAACAAGGTTTTTGCCTTAATGCCTTTGCAAAACAAGGCTGTGGTTACTTCAGGTAATTATGAAAAATTTGTGCGTTTCAACGGTGTGCGTTATGCTCATATTATTGACCCTAGAACTGGTTATCCCGCTACTGAGCTTATTAGCGTAACGGTATTTGCCCCAAAAGCAGAATTCGCCGATGCGCTTGCTACAGCCGTATTTGTTATGGGTAAGGAAGCAGGAATAGACCGTATAAATCAAATTCCAAATGTAGACTGCATAATAATTGATCACAAAGGAATAATAAGCACTTCCGAAAATATTGAACTAAATAAGATATGACTAAAAAAGCTACACTACTTGTTATAACCACACTACTCTTTGGGGGTTGTGTTGTTGTCAAAGAATATGAAAAAATAAACCTCAATGATCCCGACATGGTTTTAAGTCTTAAAAAATGTGATGGGAATCTCATAACAGCTCATGCATATAGAGAGGCAACTGTAGGCGCAAACGGGGGTAAAACTGGAGGCGGCTGCGGTTGTAATTAAAATGAAAAAAGCCCTAAAAATATTTTTATGTATTAGCTGTGCAGTTGCATCGGCGCAAACTGATGAAAATCAAGTCTATAAAAAACGTGTTTTAGAAACAACAGAAGTGGATTTCTTAAGCAGTTACTACGCTCAAAAGGGCGATAATGCCGCTGTAACTGGCGGTATAGGGACTGAACAACTTACGGATGCAACAGCTGCGATAATTATTAGCATACCTCTCAATGATGATGATGTGTTAAGTGTAAATACCAGTATTTCTGCCTATACCTCTGCCTCTTCAAGTAATGGAAATCCCTTTGACATAACAGGGGCTTCAGCCGGAAGAGGTGATGACGATGATGACGATGATGATGACGATGACGATGATTATATTAGTGGAAATGGAAATGCCGTAGGTACACCTTGGAATGCTTCTACTGGAGCATCGAAAAAAGACACTTGGTTTAGCGTGAGTATTGACTATACACACAGTTCAGACGACAGGGACTTTTCATGGAACGCATCGGCATCCTTTGCGACAGAATATGATTATACGTCTGTAGGGTTTGGAGGTGGAATATTGAAGCAGTTTAACCAAAAAAATACCTCAATCGGAGCCAGCGTGCCCCTTTATTTAGACAAATGGAATCCCATATATCCTACTGAACTCAAATCATTTGAAGAGGTTAATGGAAATCTAACACAAGGTTTTTTCAACGGTGTAACGCTTTTAGACCACCTTGGTAATACAAGCATTGCTTGGCGTCCATTTAACGACTTTCAACTGATTCAAAACCCCAAGCGAAACTCTTCTGCAGCTACTTTTAGCTTTTCTCAGATACTTAGTAAAAATGCCCAACTTTCTGTCTTTGTTGATTTGTTGCAACAAAAAGGGTGGCTTGGTAACCCATTGCAACGCGTATATTTTGGTGATATGTCCAATTATTACATCGGAAATGCTGCTAGCATTCCCAACTACACTTCAAAAAACAATAAGGACGTTTTCCAACTAGCAGACGACATAGAGCGTTTACCCAGTACGCGTTTTAAAACCCCTTTTGGTATGCGGCTCCATTATTATTTAAACGAAAATATTGTTTTGCGCTCTTATTACAGGCACTATTCAGATGACTGGGGGGTAAGATCCCATACAGCACAATTGGAAATACCTATTAAAATTGCTACTGCCTTAACATTATACCCATCTTTTAGATACTATACCCAAACAGCTGCAACCTATTTTAGG
>JAQWKF010000071.1 GCA_029247985.1 Flavobacteriaceae bacterium | reverse complement strand
GTTACAAGAATTAAAGGCTTTTTCATACATTAGTTTTGAAAGATAAAAATACGCAATGACAGCATCATATTTGCTTTTTTTGGCACGGTTATGGAATAGTTGTTAAAAAAGTTACGAAAAAGCTGTATTTTTAACCTTGCTTCCAAAGAGAATTATGAAAAAAAAGTTATTTGTCCCTCTGTTTTTTGTTGTCCTAATGCTAGTGGCATGGACTCGCCTTAATACCCCAACAACGCATCAATTTTCTGAAGATACTTCAAAAGATAAACTCCTTATGGAGCTAATTGCATATTTCATGCAACGCGGACACTTCGACCCTAAAGACATAAGCAACGACTTTTCTGAAGATTTGTACAATACCTTTCTGGAAATGCTCGACGGTCAAAAACGGTATTTTCTTAAAAAGGATATCGCTCAATTTGACCGATACAAGTATGCATTGGACGACGAGTTTAGGGCTTTGCAAACAAATTTTTTTGATTTGGTTTACACCCTTTATTTGGAGCGCAGAAATGAAACCAAATTATTCTATCTCGAGATTTTAGAAAAGCCCTTTGATTTCACTAAAAAAGAGGAGATAAATGTGGATTATGAAAATCAACAACATCCTGGCACTTTGCGACAAAAAACAGAAAAGTGGCGCAAACAACTTAAACTCTCCACCCTTAATATTTTACACAACAAGTTAGAAGAGGAAGAAAAGCTGGCTGCAAAAGATAAAAGCTATGTACCCAAAACATTTGAAACCTTAGAGGAAGAGGCTCGAGGTATTACTCGCGAAAACATGGAAAACTATTTTTCTCTAATGGAAGACGTACGCGAAGAAGATTGGTTTGGAAGCTATCTCAATGCTTTTGTAACTCAGTTTGACCCACATTCTGTTTATTTCGCTCCCGTAGACAAAGACCGTTTTGATGCATCTATGTCTGGAAAGTATGAAGGAATTGGCGCCCGACTTACCAAGCGAAATCAAGTCATCAAAATTGTTGATGTGATTTCAGGAGGACCCATATGGCGCGACCAGTCAATTGAAGTTGGTGACCAAATTATGATGGTGCGTCAAGAAGAAGGCGATCCCGTTGACGTTCAATCCATGCGCCTAGATGATGCTATTAAACTAATTAAGGGACCAGCTGAAACGACGGTTTATCTAACTATAAAGCGGGTAGATGGTACAATAGAGGAAGTAGCAATCAAACGCGATACTGTTGAACTAGAAGAATCGTATTTGAAGTCATCACTAATCCAAAAAGGAGGCAAAACATTCGGATTAATTCACTTGCCTAAATTCTATGTTGATTTTAAGGATTACAAAGAGCGCAATGCTGCAAAGGACATGGAGCAAGAAATAATTCGACTCAAACAACAAGGGGTTCAGGGCTTGGTTATTGATTTGCGAAATAATGGAGGCGGTTCCCTTCAAACAGTTGTGGATATGGCTGGTTTCTTCATTGATGAAGGGCCTGTTGTTCAGGTAAAGACAAGTGATGCTGGGAGTAAGGTTTTAAAAGATCGAGATGGTAAGACACTTTGGGACGGTCCACTTGTCATTATGGTCAATGAGCTTTCTGCTTCAGCCTCTGAGATTTTAGCGGCTGCCATGCAAGACTATGAAAGAGCTGTTGTTTTGGGGAGCAAGCAAACTTTTGGTAAAGGAACTGTTCAGAATATAATAGAACTGAATCGTTTTGTTTCTAAGAGTACCTATGGCGATTTAGGTGCTTTGAAATTTACTACGGAAAAATTCTATCGCATTACGGGTAAGTCAACCCAGCTAGAAGGCGTTTACAGTGATGTGGTAGCCCCTGACCAATATGCTTATGTTGATATTGGCGAAAAAGATGAAGAAAACCCATTGATGTGGGATCAGATTGCTTCAGCTACATTTAGCAAATGGGATGGCTATCAGAACTATAAGCAGGTTATTGAAGAAAGTGCTTCTCGTGTGGCTCGTGACACCTTGTTTCAGCTCATTGATAAAAACGCCAAATGGGTTCGTGAGCAACAAGATAAAAACGATTTTTCATTGAACTACAAGTTATTTTCAGATGAAATAGCAAAAGACGAATCTTTTGCAGATCAATTTGAAATACTGAATGAATATTCCAATGCGCTGACATTTGAATCGCTGCCTTATGAGTTATCAAAAATGAAAACAGATACCCTACTTGCTGAAAAGCGTAAGCGTTGGAAAAAGTCTTTGAATAAGGATATGTATGTTAACGAGGCAGTTTCGATTTTAGAAGCGTTAGATTTAAACTTTATTGGCAGAAAACCCCTTGCCCTTCAACGCTAATCTATTGGATCCTCATATAATATACGCGCAAATAGATCCCCATAAACACACTAAAGGCCAACAAGCTGGATCCCCCGTAACTCATCAGTGGTAATGGAATACCAATGGTAGGCACCAATCCAACCACCATCCCTATATTAATGCCCACGTGAATGAGTAATATACAAGCAAATCCAAGGCAAAACACACGACTAAAAGTGGTTTTTTGTTTGTAGGCTGTTTTGACAATTTGGGTTGTGAGCATCATAAAAAGCCCCAAAACCAAAACGGTACCTAAAAACCCCCATTCTTCACCCACAGTTGTAAAAATGTAATCGGTTTGTTGTTCTGGAACAAAGCCTCCTTTGGTTTGCGTCCCTTGCAAGTAGCCCTTACCCAAACCGCCGCCAGAACCGATCGCTATTTGAGACTGGTTTATGTTATAGCCTACTCCTCTAACATCGACTTCTTTTCCCAATAAAATATTAAACCGATCTCTGTGTCGCTGTTCAAACACATTGTCAAAAATATAGGATACAGAAAGCGTAAAAGCAGCACCCATAATGCCAATAAGTAGTATGGGTCTGAGAACTTTTTTTACTTTGCGCCAGCGCCTATATATATAGGTAAACAGTGATAAAACACCAATCGTGATTAGGGTAAAATTGGAGCCTATTAGGAGCGTGAGAATAAACAACCCAAATAAAAGGAGTAGGGCATAGAGGAAATTAACTGGAAGCCCTTCGGCATGTAGGACAAAGAAAAAGCTTAAAAGTACAATGGCTGTTCCAGGGTCTGGCTGGACTATCGTTAACATTGCAGGAATGACTATGATGACAAAGGCACCCATATAATCTTTCACTTTATCGATGCGCGTGTTAAAGCCCCCTAAGTGTTTGGCAATTGCGAGTGCAACCGCAACTTTTGCAAATTCTGAAGGTTGCAAGCTAAACCCACCAATGGCATACCAAGACCTTGCACCAGACACCTCTGTTCCAAATACCCATAGCCCCAATAAACTTAGGATTGACACTAGAAATAAGATGCTAGCATAGCGTTCAAAAAACTTGATGTCAATGAATTGGAATAAGAAAATCAGCACTAAGCCTATCCCTAAAGCAATCAGCTGTTTTTGCATAAATGCATCAGCAATTGCCGTGTTATCCACATCGTATACAGCAGAATATATATTGACCAAACCTATGCCCACCAACATAAGATAGAGGGTTAAGCCATACCAGTCAAATCGTAAAAATTTATTCATTTATAGTAAAAGGCTTGTTACTTATTACTTTGGCGTATTCCGCTTCAAGACTACCGTTGAGCATGCGGTTTTCCAACCATCTCCGCTTGACGTCACCCTTGAGATATTTCTCAATCACTAAACTGGCAATAGGAGCAGCCCAGCGCGCACCCCAATACCCGTTTTCCACGATAACGGCAAGCGCGATTTTAGGATCGTCTTTTGGTGCAAATGCTATAAAAACGGAGTGGTCTGTTAGTTGTGTTCTGATGCCGTCAATTTTCGTAAAGTTTTCAATAGTCCCAGTTTTGCCACATACCTCAATTCCTCTAATAGCAGCTACTCGTGCTGTACCCTTGCTTACTACGTCGGCCATTCCCTCAATAACATTTGTAAAGTGTTCTTTTGAAATGGAAGTTGCACGTTTTGTTTTGTATTTGGGATCAATAAAATCTCCTTGTATGCCTTTTACGAAATGGGGCGTGTAGAAAAATCCTCTGTTTGCGATAGTTGCTGCCACATTAGCCAATTGGATCGGTGTCATAAGTATCTCGCCTTGACCAATAGCATTAGAAACTATTGTAGACCCGCGCCATCGCTGATTAGGATACCAAAGATTATAGAAATTTGCATTGGGCACATATCCGGGTTGCCCCACGGGGTGATCATATCCCAAATAATTGCCCAAGCCAAAGCTGTTCAGATGCTTGTGCCAGGTATTGATATTTTCTTCAACCTTGTTGTCTTTATCTATAATACGACGGTAAACATTGGAAAAATAGGTATTACATGATTTGTAAATACCTCTGTTTAGATTATTTTTTGTTCCAGGCGGACACATACATGCCATAAATTGATTTCTTGCATAGTAGTGCCCACTATAGCAAGTGAAATTTGTATTGGATTTAACCACTCCTTCTTCAAGTGCCACGAGTGCATTTAGCACTTTAAAAGGGGAGCCCGGGGCATATTGTCCTTGAAGTGATCGGTCAAATAAATACCTGTTAAGGGTATCTTGCTTTAATTCTTCAAAAAAAGCAGAACGATCTCTGCCCACAAGCGCATTGGGATCGAAGGTTGGGTTGCTAACGCTCATCAAAATCTCTCCTGTACTTGGTTCAATTGCCAAAATACCACCGCGTTTATTCGCCAGTAGTCTTGTGCCGTATTCTTGAAGCTCAATATCAATTGACAGCGTTATGTCTTGCGCTGGTATTGGTAGCGTATCAAGTGTACCATCTTTATAAGGACCAATAACTCGATTGAACCTATCCCTTTGCAGATAAGAAACGCCCTTAGTTCCTCTCAGAATTTTTTCATAGGTTTTTTCAATTCCTTGACGCCCTATGAGTTCTCCTTTAACGTAGTAGGGGTTATTGCGGATATCGAAATTATTAACTTCACTTAAATACCCCAAAAGATTGGATGCTACTTTCGTTTGGTAGTCTCTAACAGACTTCCGCTGAATGTACATGCCTGGAAATTTCCACATTTTTTCCTGTAGAATGGCATAATCTTGTTTAGAAATTTGGTTTAAAAGCACTGATGGAGCACGCAGTGAATAGCGTCTAGCTTTGTCTATGCTTTCAACTAATTTTGATTTAGGCAAGCGCAGCATTTTGCAAAGGTCCAAGGTGTCAAATGCCTTAAGGTTTTTGGGAATCACCATTAAGTCATACATGGGCTGATTGGAAACCAATAGGGCTCCGTTTCTGTCAAAAACATACCCTCTTTCTGGGTATACATATCGCTTTAATACCGAGTTTTTTAAGGAAAGATCCTTGTATTGATCTGAAAGTATTTGAAGAAAAAACAGTCTGATAAAAAGTATACTACCCACAAATACAATCGCTGTCATAAAAAATCGGGTTCTCATCACTTTGTTTTTTGAGTTAAAACAAGCAGTAAAAAACAGGCCATTATGGTTAAAATACTGTTGGCGCCCCAAGCGCTTAGTAACCAGCCAAACTTAGACCAGCTTCCTACCATGACAGTAAAAAGAAAAAAGTGATGAACCAGTATAATAAGCAAGGTGTAAAGGCAAAGACTTCCGAAAGACTCATTTTCAATCTTCAGATCTCTTAAAGATATGGTTTCACGATATGCAGCACGCATTAACAGCGGTCTTGTGAAGCACACGATCAGACTTGCGATGGCGTGTATGCCTCCAGATAAGAAAAGCAAGTCCACGATTACACCAATAAAAAACCCAACGAAAAGTATAACCCATGCTTCCCAATGGTGGGGTAGGAACACAAATAAAAGCACATAGATTAAAGGCGAATATGGAATGCTTAGCATTATTGGATCAAGCATAAAAACTTGTGCAAAGACAAGCGCCAAAAACCAAACCAGTAAGCTTATCGGTTTATTCATTTTCGATGATCATTTCTTTGATTACTTCAGCCTTAGGTATCACAATGCCATAGACATAATCTAAATTGGTCATGTCTTGAAAAAGAGATATGTGAAGTTGATAATAGTTGTCGTTTAGCGGGACAATAATTTCTTTAATGACGCCAAGGTCAATATTTTTTGGAAAAATAGCCGACATGCCCCCAGTGACAATGGTATCTCCCACTTCCAGAGTAGCAGCTAAGGGAACGTCAGACAATATCATGTCTTTTGGCGAATCACCATTCCAATGGAGACTTCCAAAATGATTACTCTTTTTAAGTTTTGCGTTAATGCTTAGCGATTTATTTAGCAAGGAAATAACACTGCTGGTTTCTTCATTGGTACTATGAACAACCCCAACGACTCCTTTTGCAGAAATAACTCCCATTTCCTTGTGTATGCCACTTTTTTTTCCTGCATTGAGTGTAAGGTGGTTGTAGTTGAGCTGAATGCTATTGCGAATTACTTGCGCGGGAATTACCTCAAATGGAATGCTGTCTAAAACAAGTGCTTTGCTTTGCTCATTGATAAGCTTTTCTAAAAGATATTGGTTGTCTTCAAGCAGCTGTTGGTTGTGCTGATTGCGTTTGAAGTAAGAAAAAAACTGATGACGTACTTCAAAAAAAGGAGCAAGAGCAGCATTGTTTAATGCTAAAAAATTGCTACGCTGATAGTTTTGATTTCGGGAGATATAACGTAGCGATAAGGCGAGCAACAAAATAAACAGCAGTAGCGTTCTGTTTCGCAGTATGCTGTTTAGTAATTTTTGCATGTGCTACACTACTTAATCAAAACAGACTTGTATCGCTCAATATTTTTAAGCACCGTACCTGTTCCTCGGACAACAGCTCTAAGTGGATCTTCAGCAATAAAAATGGGGAGTTCCGTTTTTTGAGATAGTCTTTTGTCAAGACCTCGTAGCATAGAGCCACCACCAGCAAGGTATACACCAGTGTTGTATATGTCTGCCGCCAGTTCGGGAGGCGTTTGCGCAAGGGTTTCCATAACCGAATCCTCTATCCTAATAATAGACTTGTCAAGTGCTTTGTGGATTTCTCGATAAGAAATAAGAATTTCCTTTGGTTTTCCTGTTAATAAGTCTCGTCCTTGAACAGACATATCTTCTGGAGGGTTTTCCAATTCTTCAGTTGCAGACCCAATACTTATTTTAACACGTTCTGCTGTACGCTCACCAATAAACAGATTGTGCTGAGTGCGCATATAATAAATGATATCATTCGTAAACACATCTCCAGCAATTTTAACTGATTTATCACACACAATTCCAGAAAGGGCAATAACTGCAATTTCTGTGGTACCTCCGCCTATGTCTACAATCATATTTCCTTTAGGCTGCATGATGTCAACGCCAATACCAATAGCTGCTGCCATAGGTTCGTGAATCAAATAGACTTCTTTGCCGTTAACACGCTCTGCCGATTCTCTAACAGCACGCATCTCCACCTCTGTAATACCTGATGGTATACAAATAACCATACGTAACGATGGAGTAAAAAAGCGTTTTTTGAGCGAAGGAATATTCTTAATAAACAAGCTAATCATTTGCTCGGAAGCATTAAAATCAGCAATAACGCCGTCTTTTAGTGGACGTATCGTCTTGATATTTTCGTGGGTTTTCCCTTGCATTTGGTTGGCTTCTTGACCCACAGCAATAATTTTGTTGTTCCTTCTGTCCATAGCTACTATGGACGGGCTGTCTACCACCACCTTATCATTGTGAATAATAAGTGTGTTAGCAGTACCTAAGTCGATAGCTATTTCTTCGGTCAAAAAGTCAAAAAATCCCATGAAATTGGTATTGGTATGTAATAATACGAATTAATGTTTAAAATGCCTTACACCAGACATAACCATTGCCAAATTATTTCCATTGCAATAGTCTATGCTCAATTGATCTTTGACAGACCCTCCTGGTTGAATTACGGCTACAATGCCAGCATTATTTGCAATTTCAACACAATCTGGGAAAGGAAAGAAAGCATCACTAGCCATAACTGCTCCCGTCAAATCAAAACCAAAATGTTTTGCTTTTTCAATAGATTGATTTAATGCA
>JAQWKF010000067.1 GCA_029247985.1 Flavobacteriaceae bacterium | reverse complement strand
TGCAATTTCTTGCAATTCAGCAAGCTTTTTAGCTTTTAACTCTGATAATTCAAACATGTGTGTTATGGTAAATGTATGTTGTATGTCGGCTGAAGTATTTGCCGTTAGGGCAAACATACAACTTTTTTTATTTTTGTCTTTCAATTTTTTAAATCTGAATGGATATTTCCATTGTAGTTCCCGTATTCAACGAAGAGGCTTTTGTAGAACAGTCACTTACTTCTTTATTAAATCAGACGTATGCGCCCAAGCAATTGGTTGTTGTTGACGATGGTTCAACAGATAATTCCGTTGCTATCATCCGCAAACTTGCCGATGCGCACCCCAATGTGAAGCTTATTACGTCTGATGATGCATCTGCTCATGCACCGGGTGAAAAGGTAGTGCGTGCATTTAGGCGTGGTTTTGACGCCCTTTCAGATGATTGGGATGTGGTTTGCAAGTTTGATGCTGACATTGTCTTTCCTGACAATTACTTAGAAAATCTCAAAGATGCCTTTAGCAGCAATAACAGCCTTGGTATGTTCGGTGGCCTGCTCACCATTGCGAACGATGACACATGGGTAGTTGAGACGATTTCACATAAAAACCATTTGAGAGGGCCTATTAAGGCTTATTCAAGGGCATGCTTTGAAGATATTGATGGTATTCGGGAAGTTCTAGGTTGGGATACCTTAGACGAGTTACTGGCATTGTATCATGGGTATCTGGTTCAGACAAACAAGAAGTTGTGGGTGAAGCACCTTCGTCCTACAGGCGCTAGTTATAGCCATTCATTAGCTGCTGCCAAAGGTCGTTTGTTTTATGAATTGGGCTATGGGTTGTTTTTGGGTGTGGTAGCCACAATTAAATTGTCTTTCACCCAACGGGGTAGTTTGCTTGCAAGCTTAGGTGGATTTTTAAGTGCTTGGTTTTCTCGTAAGCCCAAGCTTGTTACGTGGAGAGAAGCTCGTTTTATACGACGATACCGCTGGTCACAAATCTTTTCCCGGTTTATCTCCTAGTTCAATTACAACAAGATTTTGTGCTTTACCTGCTGCGATTTCAAAGCGTATCATGGTTTGTTTTTTATGAAAGCCATGTTTGCCTGCTGCCCCTGGATTCATAAATAACAGCTCGTGTTTTTTATCATAAGCAACCTTGAGGATATGGGAATGACCACAAATAAATAAATCTGGATTTAAACGCGCTAGTTTTTCTTTAATCCCTTTTGCATAACGGGGCGGTTTACCGCCAATATGGGTCATAAATACGCGTAGCCCGTCGATAGTGAAAAACAAGGATTCATCAAATTGACTTCTTATGCGTGCATTGTCAATATTGCCATACACGACTCTAAGAGGTTTGATTTTTTCTAAAGCATCTGTTACTTCAAAGGCGCCAATATCGCCCGCATGCCAAATTTCATCGACGGCCTCGGCATAGCCCAAAATCCGTGGGTCTAAAAAACTGTGCGTATCTGAAAGCAACAATATCTTTTTCATCATCTTTGTACAAAATTACACCTTTGCGTTATTTTTTAGAGTTTTCATATAAAGGAACTGCATATCATGGGTGGCAACGCCAACCCAATGCTATAACGGTGCAGCAGCAAATGGAAGATGCCCTGAGCACTTTGTTGGGCAAAGAAACAGCTTTGCTAGCAGCAGGTAGAACAGATACAGGTGTGCACGCCAAGCAGATGTTTGCACATGTTGATTTGGGACTCAGTGCTGAGGCGGTCAAACAACTTGCCCATCGGCTAAATAAATTTCTTCCTCAGGATATTGCCATTACAAATATTCACCCTGTAAAGGCAGACGCCCACGCACGTTTTGATGCAATATCACGAAGTTATGCCTATCACTTGGTTCAATACAAATATCCATTTGCACATGAGTTGGCCTATACCTTTACGGCACCACTAGACTGGGACGCTATGAATGCAGCAGCAAAATTACTTTTAAGCCATACCAATTTTAAATGTTTTTCTCGTTCTAAAACAGATGTAAAAACCTATGATTGTAAGGTTACGGAGGCGTATTGGTCTCAATCAGATTCAGAATGGATTTTTCACATTTCGGCCAACCGATTTTTACGCAATATGGTTCGTGCCATTGTAGGTACGTTGCTGGATGTAGGCACTGGTAAATCTAGCTTAACTGATTTTCAAGCGATACTAGACAGCAAGGACAGAACTAAAGCGGGAAGTTCAGCACCTGCACAGGGGTTGTTTTTGACGCAAGTTCAATATCCAAACACTATCTTTGAAACAAATGGATAAAAAAGACTCAAACAGTATTTTGGATGTAAGCTTGTTCAAGCGCCTTCTGTCTTTTGCAAAGCCTTACCGCATCACATTTATATTGGTGCTGGTTTCGGCGGTGTTGTTATCTGGATTTTCTACCCTAAGTCCCTATTTACTCAAGATTACCATCGACGATTATATTACGTTAAAAGACTATGATGGGATGTTGCTTCTTATTGCCCTAATGGTCCTGACCTTGGTGCTTGAAGTTGTTTTTCAGTTTGTGTTTATTTATTACGCCAACTGGCTCGGGCAACACGTTATTTACGATTTACGCAATACACTTTATCGCCACATGATACAGTTTAAAATGGCTTATTATGACAAGTCAGCTGTTGGACGTTTGGTTACACGTGTGGTAAGTGATATTGAAACTATTTCTGGAATTTTTAGCCAAGGCTTGTTTATGATTATCGCAGATCTCTTAAAGATGGTTGTGGTTATTGTGGTGATGTGGACCGTAAGCTGGAAGCTCTCGATTATTGTTTTTTCCGTGTTACCAATAATTCTGTTTGCAACCAGGCAATTTCAAAAAGCCATGAAGTCGGCTTTTGATGAGGTGCGTACTCAAGTAGCCAACCTGAATAGTTTTGTGCAAGAACGTATTTCGGGCATGAGCATCGTCCAATTGTTTGGTCGCGAAAGTTTAGAGTCGGCTGCATTTAAAGACATCAATAACAAACACCGCAAAGCGTGGCTAAAAACCGTTTGGTACAACTCTATTTTCTTTCCCATTGCAGAACTTTCCACCTCAATTACCATTGGACTTCTTGTGTGGTTTGGGGGACTCAATGTCATTGCAGGCTCAAAAGGAATTACACTGGGTATTATCTTTTTGTTTATTCAGTTGTCACAGATGCTGTTTCGTCCACTACGTCAAATTGCGGATAAGTTTAATACCCTTCAAATGGGTATGGTGGCGGTTCGTCGCGTTATGGCAGTGCTAGATACGCACGAATCAATTTCAAATAATGGCAGTATTCCCAAAAATGAAATTTCGGGTAACGTTAGTTTTGAAGATGTAACGTTTTCTTACAAAGAAGATGAAACGGTGTTGCACGGAATATCGTTCAATATGGCGCCGGGTGAAACTGTAGCTGTGGTTGGTGCTACTGGTGCTGGTAAGTCTACGCTTATCAATATTCTAAGCCGTTTTTATGAAATTGACGGGGGTAAGGTTACCTTAGATGGGGTAAACATTGAAGACTATGACCGTTCTTGGCTGCGTAAACAAATTGGTGTGGTGCTGCAAGACGTTTTTCTTTTTGCCGACACCATTTACAACAACATTACCTTGTGGGATACTTCTATTTCGGAAGATGATGTGATTGCAGCTGCCAAAAAAATAGGGGTTCATAGCTTTGTTTCCAGCCTTCCAGAGGGCTATCATTTTAATGTAAAAGAGCGTGGAGGTATGTTGTCAACAGGACAGCGTCAGCTGATTGCTTTTTTAAGAGCGTATGTCATACAGCCTAAGATTTTGGTTTTAGACGAGGCCACTTCTTCAATTGATACGCATGCAGAAAAGCTAATTCAAAAAGCTACTAAGGAAATCACAAAAGGAAAAACCTCTCTTGTAATTGCCCACAGACTAGCCACCATACAGCGCGCAGACAGTATTATTGTATTGGATAAAGGAAGGATTGTTGAGTCGGGTACGCATAGCGAATTACTAAAAATAGCGGGAGGCCACTACAAGAATCTTTATGAGGTTCAATTTGTTAATGCTGAACCCATTGTTTAAATCATGTCTTTGGCAATGATTTCACATAGTTCTTTATACGAGCCAAAAGAAATTTTTTCTCCGTCCTTAAAGTAGCTGATACTGCCAGTTTCTTCGGAAACCACCAATACCACCGCATCTGTTTTTTCTGTAATTCCAACTGCGGCTTTGTGTCGCAAGCCGAATTTTTTTGGAAGCCCACTTTTATCGGATACAGGGAGTACAACGCGTGTTGCTGTGATGTTGTTATTTTCTATAATAGCTGCTCCATCGTGGAGCGGTGCACTTTTGTGAAAGATGCTTTCAATTACAGGAACAGAAATTTCCATATTTACTTCTACACCTGATGATTTAAGAAAGTCCAAACTACTGTTGCGTTCGAGAACCAAAAGTGCGCCTGTTTTTTGTTTTTTGAGCGAAGCACAACTTTTCACCAAGGCATCAATGTTAAGCGATGATTCAATCTCA
This sequence comes from Flavobacteriaceae bacterium, assembly GCA_029247985.1. Lineage (GTDB taxonomy): Bacteria > Bacteroidota > Bacteroidia > Flavobacteriales > Flavobacteriaceae > UBA7446. Next base: position 3,880 of record JAQWKF010000067.1, on the reverse strand, counting down.
CTTGAATTGGTGTTAAAGATTTTAAGATAACGATTGATTGTTTTTCGGTTTGCCAAATTTGAAGACCCAAGCATCAATAACATTTTACGAATTTCTTGTTGAAAAACCACAATAAGGGCAAATACCCCAACGCTCATAAATCCTCCGAGGATGTTGCTTAGCAATTCCATGTTCAGCGCATCAGTGATTTTCCATATTAAATAGAGTATAACGATGCCCAAAAAAATATTGATGGCGGCTGTTCCTTTAACAAGACGGTAAGCGTAGTACAGCAACATCGCTACCATTACAATATCGATGATGTCCAGTATATTAAAATCTAAAAAATCAAACATCCTATAAAATTACAAATAATTGGTTAAGCATACTTTAGTTTTTCAATGAGGTGTACGGCTTGTTGGGCTTCTTTGACGTCATGCACACGTAAAATTTGAGCACCCTGTTGCAAGGCAATAGCATTCAATACAGTTGTTCCGTTTAGCGCATCGGCAGCTTCTATTTTTAGTAGTTTGTGGATCATAGACTTGCGCGATAGGCCAATCAATATGGGTATGCCGTCCATTTTAATGCTACTTAAATTTTTCAGTAGCGAATAGTTGTGATCTAATGTTTTTCCAAAACCAAACCCTGGGTCAATAATGATGTCGTGTATACCAGCCTTGTTCGCTTCGTCAATTTTTGCAGCAAAAAACGACCTCATTTCCACCATTACATTGTCATAACTGGGATTGTCTTGCATATTTTGCGGTTTCCCTTGCATGTGCATAGCGATATACGGAACACCCCATAGCGCCCCGACAGTACCCAACATTTTAGCATCTAGATTACCACCCGATATGTCGTTAACTATGGCTGCACCAGTAGCTACGGCCTGTTTGGCAACAATACTTCTGTACGTATCTATGGAAATAATGGCTTCAGGAAATCTTTTATGTATTTCTTCAATTATTGGCAACACCCTAGACAACTCTTCATCAATTGAAATCTCAACTGCACCTGGTTTTGAGCTTGCTCCACCAACGTCTATAAAAGTAGCGCCTTCTTGAAGCATTTTTTCCGTTTGGGCAAGTGCACGATCTGTGTTGTTGAATAAGCCACCATCATAAAAGGAGTCTGGGGTTAGGTTGAGAATCCCCATTATTTTAGGTGTTGTCAGGTCTATAAGCTGGCCTTTACACGAGATGTTCATAAATACCGATTAAATTAGTTGGTTTAAAATGAAAACATTTTCATTTTTGAGCGAAATTTACAACAAATCAAATCAGGTGGCGCAAACCGAAGCACAATATCTTACTGCATCAACAACATGCAAGTCATTGTTTGAGCAAAAAATGAAAGATTACGGCTGTGCCTGGCGCATACTTCGTCCTACTTCTCTTACTGATCAGATTTTTATCAAAGCACAGCGTATTAGAACCCTGCAACAACTCGAAACAAAAAAGGTTGATGAGGGTGAAGTGTCTGAATTTATCGGTATTGTAAATTACTCCATTATGGCGTTAATCCAATTGGAACTTGGTGCAGCAGATCAGCCCGACTTGTCGAACGAGGAGGTAATGGTCCACTACAACAAACACGCAGCAGCAACCAAGGTCCTAATGGAGCTTAAGAATCACGACTATGGCGAGGCATGGCGCGATATGCGCGTAAGCTCCCTGACCGATTTGATTCTTCAAAAACTATTACGCGTAAAACAAATTGAGAATAACGAAGGCAAAACGCTTGTAAGCGAAGGTCTAGAAGCCAACTTCCAAGACATGATTAATTACGCCTTATTTGCATTGATACACTTAAACAACTAACCATAACCATGAGAAAACAAATTGTAGCCGGTAACTGGAAAATGAACCTCAACACCGCAGAGAGCCAAGAATTAATAGATGCCTTAAAAGCACAAACTTTTGACGACAACGTACATGTAGCCATCGCTACTCCTTATGTGCATCTAGCAGCAGCAGTTGATCAAACGACTGGCACATCCATAGATGTGGCAGCACAAAATATGCACCAAGCTGCTTCTGGCGCCTATACTGGTGAGGTATCGGCCGCTATGCTAAAAGGGATCGGGGTAAATACCGTAATCCTAGGTCACTCTGAACGCAGAGCTTATTTTCACGAGACTGACGCCCTTTTAGCTAAAAAAGTAAATGCTGCATTGGAAAACGACATGCATGTTATTTTTTGTTTCGGTGAGGAGTTAGAAGATCGCAAGTCAGATGCGCACTTTGATCTTGTTTCAAGTCAGCTTACAAATGGACTCTTTCATCTACAGCCTTCACAATGGGAACATATTACACTTGCTTATGAGCCCGTTTGGGCTATTGGAACTGGGGAAACCGCAAGCCCAGCACAAGCTCAAGAAATGCACGCACACATAAGAGCAGTATTGGCTGCTAAATATGACGATGCATTAGCACAGCGCGTTTCTGTACTTTACGGAGGTAGCGTAAAGCCTGCCAATGCTAAAGAGATTTTCGCGCAAGCAGATGTTGATGGTGGATTGATTGGTGGCGCTGCTCTTAAGGCTGAATACTTTGCTGCGATTGTCAATGCTTTTTAAATTTGAAAGCTTACCGTGCTTATCATTTTAGTGTTTATCCAACAGAAAAAACAGCTATTTTTTCTGCTTGGCTAACAAGCTTTCCATTTGAAAGTTTTGTCAATACCGAAACAGGGGTAACAGCTTATATCTCTTTGGATGAAGCGTCTCAAATTTCTGAGGCAGCCTGCCTAGCTGTTCCGTTTGATGGGGTAGCGGCTACCCTAAGCATTGAAGATTTTGAAGGGCAAAACTGGAATGCTATTTGGGAAGATCATTTTCATACTATTACAGTTGGCGATTGGACCATAAGGGCTTCGTTTCACAAGGCTTCCGCTACCAAGCACGAAATTATCATTGACCCACAGATGTCTTTTGGGACGGGACACCATGCCACAACACAGCTTATGCTCAAACAGCTTCTTGATATAGATGTTGCTGATAAATCAGTTTTAGATGTGGGAACGGGAACGGGTGTTTTGGCAATTGCTGCAAAAATGCAAGGCGCTGAAAAGGTTGCCGGCGTTGATATTGAAAGTTGGTGTGTGGATAATGCCATAGAAAATGCAGCTAAGAATGACATACACGATATTGCTTTTAGCACCAAAACGGTAGATGTTTTTACAGGCTTTAAACCCGATTTAATTTTGGCAAACATCAACAGAAATGTGTTGTTAGCACAATTGTCTAGCTATGCTCAAATGCTTTCGCCAGGTGGCAGCTTACTGTTATCTGGGTTTCATCAAGAAGATGTGGCGACGCTTCAAGCTTTGGCTCAAGAAAACGGTCTCAAACCCTTAGGGAAAACAGAAAAAGAAGGTTGGATTTGCTTAAAATTTATAAATTAGTGGAGATGATTTACTTTGAAAAAACAAAAGAGCAAGAGCAAGCACAGCGAGAAGTAGCTGTTGAAACCTCTCGTTTGCACGAAATCATTCTGTACAACGACGATGTCAATACCTTCGATCATGTCATCAGTACTCTGATTGAAGTGTGTGAGCACACACCAGAGCAGGCTGAGCAATGTTCGCTTATAGTACACTATAAAGGTAAATGCTCTGTTAAACGTGGTTCTTACGATGAGTTGGAACCCAAATGTATTCGACTACACGCTGCAGGACTCAGTGCTGAAATCGTTTAGACCCTTATTTTTCTCAATTGCTTACCTTAGCTTAAAAATTTACCTATGCGCATTATGTCTATAGTACTGCTTGTCGCATGTTTTAGTTATGCTCAACCTACTGCTATGAAAAATTCAATTCACACGTTTACTGTTGAGGACATAAACGGCAAGCCTTTTTCGCTTGAATCACTCAAGGGGAAGAAAATTATGATTGTAAA
>JAQWKF010000028.1 GCA_029247985.1 Flavobacteriaceae bacterium | reverse complement strand
AAGACCCTTTTTGTTAATGGTTTTAAGCGCCGATGTTGAAAGCTTAAGTGTTATCCACTTGTCTTCTTCAACAAGATAGAAACGCTTCTTGATAAGGTTAGCACCAAACTTACGCTTGGTTTTATTCATGGCATGCGATACGTTGTTCCCAACCATCGCCTTTTTGCCCGTTAATTCACATACTTTCGACATGACATCTTTTTTAACAGGGTGCAAACTTAGGAAAATATGGTGTGTTAAAAAAATTTTTTAACTAAAGTTCAGATGCTATTTTATTATGCAGCAACTCAAGTGCTTTATTTAATGTTTTACGTAAGTTGCGTTCGCGATGCTTTCCAAAGCAAAAAGTCTCTACATATTCGATATTTGGAGCGATAATGGCAATCACTACGGTACCAATTTCCACATCTGAATCTCCCTTCAAAGGACCTAAATTTCCTGTGGTGGCTATGGCTACGTCAGCATTAGTTTGACGAATTACTCCCCTTGCCATGCTCAAAGCTACGGGCTCACTGACCACAGTAAAGCGTTCAATATCTTGCTTATCTACACCCAACAACAACTGCTTTACATCTGTAGCATAACTCACTACCGAGCCCTTAAAAAAGGCTGAAGCCCCAGGATGCTGCGTAAACAAAGCAGCTAAAGCACCTCCAGAACAGCTTTCAGCAGTTGCTAGTGTCCAGCCTTTTTTGGTCAAGGCTTCTCCAATTTGCATTTCAATGGGCAGCTCCGTTTCGAAGCCCTTGATATAATCACCAATCAATGGATACAATTCGGCAAATAAAGCGTCGATTTCTTCTCGTAACAGCGCTTCGTCAGCACCACAAGCAGACAAACGCAAACGTACCCTGCCAAGGTTAGGTAAATAGGCCAACTTAATGTGTTGAGGTAAGGCAGCTTCCCAATCGCTTATTTTTTCAGCAATAATACTTTCACCAAGACCATACGTCATCATGGTCTTATGTACACGAGCAGGCAAGGAAAAGGTTTCTTTTATAAGCGGAATCATTTTTTCCTGAACCAAATGCTTCATTTCAAAAGGAACTCCTGGAAGCGATACAAATACGGTTTTATCTTTTTGCATCCACATACCCATGGCCGTTCCATGTGCATTGAACAGTTGCGTGCAACTAGAAGGAAGCATGGCCTGCCCTCTGTTCAAATCATTTACCGGTGCTTTTACATATTTTAGAAACAATTCGTCAATATGCGCCATCACTTCCGGATAAAACACTAAGGAATCATCAAAATAAGTACATAAAGTATGTTTGGTAATATCGTCTTTGGTAGGACCAAGTCCTCCCGTCATAACCACTAAATCAACCTGGTCTTGAGCCGTTGTGAACGCGTTTAAAATAGCATCTTTGTTGTCAGAAATGGAATGTATTTGACGTACTTCAATGCCGATATTGTTCAGTGTTTTTCCGAGATAAGTAGCGTTGGTATCCACTACTTGGCCTATAAGAATCTCGTCGCCGATGGTAATGATGTCTGCCCGCATCTATTTGACAATTAATGAAAGGGCCTTTTGACCGTTTAAATATCCTTCCAGACGGTCATTTTTATTGACCTGACTAACGCCAGCTGGAGTGCCTGTAAAGAGAATATCTCCAATTTTAAGCGTAAAATATTGAGACACATACGCAATAATTTCATCAATACTCCAAAGCATAAGACTTGTGTCGGCTTCTTGTACTACCACATCATTTTTGTGAAGAGAAAAGAGAAGTTTACCCAGATCACCCAAAGCAGACTTATCAAACCATTTACCCACAAATGCCGATCCGTCAAAAGCCTTTGCTTTTTCCCAAGGCAGCCCTTTTGATTTGAGTTGTTGTTGAACATCACGGGCGGTAAAGTCTATTCCCAAGCCGATTTGGTCGTAATATTTATGTGCAAATTTGGTCTGAATGTGTTTTCCGATGCGATTGATGCGTACCAAAACTTCCACCTCATGATGCACCTCATTCGAAAATTCAGGTATAAAAAAAGGCAAGTTGGATTGTGCTATTGCGGTATCGGGCTTGATAAAAATTACTGGCTCATCTGGACGAACATTGTCTAGCTCATCTATATGGTCTGCATAATTTCTGCCAATACATATAATCTTCATGCGTTATTAAGGGTTTCTAAACGAATGGCCGTGAGTACTTTTTTAGTGTAGCGTGGGAAATCTGCGTTGAGTAACCAACTAAAATAGCCGGGTTCACGTTCCAATACCTCAACCACTTTTTTCCCTTTGTGTTTTCCGAAATTAAAGGCAGCATCTCCATCCGCATCAACTATAACCAAGCCTGCGAAATCAACACTTTTTCTACGGGTAGAAAAGGCACTTAATTTGGAAATATCGTTTTCGAGATCGTCGTATTTTTCAATTTGTGCTTTCAATACTTCATAAGTCGCATTGGTATCGGCCTCTGCGCTATGGGCATTTTCTAAATCTTTACCACAATAAAATGTATAGGCAGCCGATAGGTTTCGCTTTTCCATTTTGTGAAAAATGGTTTGTACATCTACCGTAAGGTGCTTTTTGAAATCCACATCAATTTCAGTGCGCAACATCTCTTCGGCTAACAATGGAATATCAAAGCGATCGGAATTAAATCCTGCCAAATCAGAGCCTTTTATCATACTGTAGATATCTTTGCTCAACTGTTTAAACGTAGGTTCATTGGCTACTTTTTCATCAGTAATTCCATGAACTGCTGTAGTTTCTGGGGGGATGGGCATCTCT